>JBJTOV010000089.1:0-4631 GCA_046074745.1 Planctomycetota bacterium
GCCCACGAGCACGGGGTGCCCGAGCGCGGCGATCTCGCTCGTGCGCGCGCATGATGTGGGTGCGCACCGCGAGGCGCTGCTCGTCGCGCACGCGGTCCTGCGCGGCGCGGGCATCTGACCGCGCGGACCCCGCGAAACGCCGCAGCCGCGCGCGCGCGGCCGCCGCTACCATGCCGCGCCGCCCAAGGGCGACACGAAGGAGCACACGATGGCAGGCGCAGCGACCCTCACGATCACCACGGACAACTACGAGTCGGAAGTCCTGAACAGCAGCGTTCCCGTCATGATCGACTTCTGGGCCGAGTGGTGCATGCCGTGCCGCGCGATCGGCCCGCACATCGACGCGCTCGCCGTCGAGTACCAGGGCAAGGCGAAGGTCGGCAAGATCGATGTCGACAAGAACCGCGACCTGGCGCTGAAGTTCAACATCACGAGCATTCCCGTGGTGATGGTGGTGAAGGACGGACAGGTCGTGTCGCGCGCCATGGGCGCCAAGGGCAAGGCCGACTTCGCCAAGATGCTCGACGCCGCGCTCGCCTGAGCGCAGGAACGGCCCGTTTCGACGCAAGTTCTCGGCCCCGCCCCCATCCTTGGGGCGGGGCTTTCGCGTTGGATCGCCGCGCGGCTTGCGGCGAGGCCGTTGGGAGCCACAGTGACGGTGCATTCCGTCGTGTCCTCGGCCGCGTGGCCGAGGCGGTTGTCGTTCAGGTCGAGATGTGAACCACGCCCTCGTCCGGGTCTCCGCGTTCGTCCGCGTCGCAAGCCTGCTGCTTGCGCTGTGCGCCGCGCCATGGGCCATGCCTGCGGCGGCGCACGCGAACGGAATCGACCTGCGCATGGTCGGCCCGACCGGCGATGTGCTGCTCGGCCAGACCATCGAGGTCAAGCTGCGCGCGAACACGAACGGCCAGAGCTTCGTGGGCGAGAGCTTCATCGCGATCGACTGCATCCTGAAGTGGAATCCGCAGCATCTGAAGCTGCTGGGCATCACGACCGCGGGCTCGGTGCCGCTCCTGAGCTCGTACCTGCCGTCGCCCGCGAACGACTACACGGGCATCAACGAGGCCTCGCCGCCCGCCGACGGCACGGCGCTCTACTACGCGCTCGCGTCGTTCGGCAACCCGATCCAGGTCGGTCCGAACGGCGTTCAGGTCGTCACCTTCCGCTTCCGCGTCCAGGGCTACTTCTCCGCGACGCAGGTCGAGGTTCTGCCCGAGCTGACGGTGAACTACCTGACCGAGACCGTCGTGCTCGATGGATTTGTCGCGGGCCTCGATGTGTTCGGCGCGGGAATCCCCGCGACCATCACGCAGGTCGACTGCTCGGCCATCCACTGGTGGCGCGACCTCGACGGCGACGGCTACGGAGATCCGAACTCCATGCAGTCGGGCTGCGCGCAGCCGATCGACCATGTCGACAACGACCTCGACTGCGACGACACCACGGTGAATGTGCGACCCGGCGCCATCGAGCGCTGCAGCGACCTCGCCATCGACAACGACTGCGACGGCAGCACCGCCGAAAGCGAGGCGATCGATCCGAGCGACTTCTACGCCGATGCCGATGCCGACACCTTCGGCGCAGGCGCACCCGTGCCGTTCTGCACGCTGCATCCTGGCTACTCGGTGAACGACGACGACTGCAACGACGGCGATGCGACGGTCTTTCCCGGCGCACCCGAGCCCTGCGCCACGCTCGGCATCGACAACGACTGCGACGGCGACCTGCAGGATTTCACGGGCGCGCCGATCTTCTACCGCGACCAGGACGGCGACGGCGCGGGCGACCCCGCGCAGACGGTCGCCGCGTGCAGCCAGCCCGCGGGATATGTCGCGAACGCGAACGACCAGTGCCCCGCCGATCCGCTGAAGACCGCGCCCGGCGCGTGCGGCTGCGGCGCCGCCGACACCGACGCGAACGGCGACCTGAACCCCGACTGCTACGGCCAGATCGCCGCGCTCTCGATGAGCCCCGATCGCCCCGCGTACCGCCCGGGCGACACCATGCGCGTGCGCGTGTCGATGGGCACCGCGGGCGTGCCGATTCGCGGCGCCAATGTGGCCGCGGTGTTCAATCCCGCGCGCCTGCAGTTCGTCGACGCGGTGCCCGTCGCGGGCGGGCCGTTCTCGGTCGAGACATTCCAGGCGTTCAGCAACTCGTCGGGCACGCTGCGCAGCTTCGTGGCGGCGCCGTCCGACGCCGCGGCCACCACTGGCCCCGCGCCCGTCGTCGACCTCTTCTTCACGGTGCGGCCGAGCACCTCGTCGTGCAGCCTCAACGGCCTGGTCGCCTTCGGCCTCGTGTCGGGCGTGCGGACGAACCTGCCCACGCTCACGCCCGTGCCGATGACGCCGACCACCACCAACCTGACGCCGATCGCGATCGACTCGATCGTGCCCACGCTGAACGGCGTGCCTGCCTCGGCCAGCCTGCTCGCGCAGCCCGGCACCGCCGCGGGCGCCTTCGTGCCGGCACCTGCGCTGAGCGGCACCGACAACTGCGGTACGCCCGTGATCTCGATGGAACTCGCGTATCCGTCGGGCGCGACGGGAACCGCGTGGCCCGCGGGCGGCTACTTCCCGCCGGGCCTGACCACGATCGTGTTCCGCTCGACCGACGCCGCGGGCAACGCGGCCAGCGCGACGCGCACCGTGACGGTCACCGACTACCAGCTGCTCGATCTCGCGCTCGGCCTCGACGGCGTGGTCACGGGCGCGACCACGCGATCGATCCGCCTGCGCGCCGGAACGCTCGTGCAGACGCTGTCGGTCGGATTCTCGTCGGGCAACGCATCGATCCTCGACCTGCAGCTGCCCGTGGCCGCGGGCTACCCGTGCATCCTGATCAAGGACGCGCAGCACAGCGTCACGCGCGCGGTGGCCGCGGTGGTCGCGGGCGAGCGGTACATCGCGTCGGCCACGCTGCGGCAGGGCGACTCGAACGACGACGATCTGATCGATGTGCTCGACTTCGGCATCTTCATCGGCGACATCGGCTACGAGCCCACGCGCTCGGGCGTGTCGAACTTCAACGGCGACCTCGTCGTGAACAGCGGCGACTTCAGCTACATCGGGCTGTCGTTCCTCTCGGCGGGCGACGCGTGCGGCGGCTTCACCGCGGGCACGCCGCGCGAGCGCGTGTCGGTGCGCGAACTGCGTCGTCGCGGCCTCGGCGAACTCATCCGCGCCGATCTGAACGGCGACGGCTGGCTCGATGTCGACGACATCGCGCAGTACCTCGCGGGCCAGTAGCAGGGCATCGGCCGACGGGCCGCGTTCAAGGCTTTCGCGCACCGCACGGCAGGGAATGCGCGCATTCTCGGGCGTTTCCCGCGTCGCATCGTGGAATCGCCCCGTGCGCTCCTTGCGATGCGCCGTGCGCGCCCCACACTTCGGGCGGCCCGATCCGCGGTTCGTCCCCGCAGGGCCTTTCCGGGTGAGGCAACCATGAGCATTCGTCTTCCACGCTTCGCGGGCCTCGTCGCCGCGTCCACGCTTCTCGTCGCCGCGACCGCCGTCGCGGGCGGTCCCATCGACCTTCGGCTCGTGCCGCCTGCGTCGCCCGTGATCCTCGGCCAGACCTTCGATGTCAAGCTGCGCGCGCAGCGCACCGCGTCGCCCACGGGCAGCGAGAGCTTCATCGCGATCGACTCGATCCTCAAGTGGAACCCGCAGCATCTCAAGCTGATCGGCCTGACCACGGCGGGGTCGGTGCCGCTGCTCAGCTCGTACTTTCCGTCGCCCGCCGAGGACTTCACGGGCATCAACGAGGCCGCGCTGCCCGCCGACGGCACCGCGTTCTACGCGGCGCTCGGTCAGCTCGGCAGCCCGATCACCGTTCCCGCGGCGGGCGTGCAGGTCGTGACCTTCCGCTTCCGCGTCGAGACGCTGTTCACGACCACCACGGTCGAGGTCCTTCCCGAGCTCACGGTGCTCTACACGGGCGAGACGGTGGTGTACGACGGCGTGGTGCCGGGCCTCGATGTGTTCGGGCAGGGGATCAACGCCAGCATTCCGCAGATCGACTGCTCCACGATCTTCTGGTACCGCGACCAGGACGGCGACGGCTACGGAAATCCGCTGAACGCGCAGACGGGCTGCGCGCAGCCCACGGGCTTCATCTCGGACAACACCGACTGCAACGACACGACGAGCGCCGTGCGCCCCGGCGCGCCCGAGCGCTGCGCCGATCTCGCGGTCGACAACGACTGCGACGGCAGCACCGCGGAAAGCGAGGCGATCGATCGCACCGCCTTCTACGCCGACAACGACGGCGACGGGTTCGGCGCGGGCGCGTCGCAGCTCTTCTGCGCGCTGTACGCGGGATACTCGGCGAACAGCACCGACTGCGACGACGCGTCGGCCGCCATCTACCCGGGCGCCCCCGAGCTCTGTGCCACGGAGGGCACCGACAACGACTGCGACGGGAACTTTGCGGAAGCAAGCGATCCGCAGACCTTCTACCGCGACCAGGATGGCGACGGCGCGGGCGACCCCGCGCAGACCGCGATCGCGTGCACGGCGCCCGCGGGCTTCGTGGCCAACCAGTCCGACCAGTGCCCGAACGACGGCGCGAAGACCGCTCCCGGCGGCTGCGGCTGCGGCAACCCCGACACCGATGCCGACGGCGAC
>JBJTOV010000090.1:0-4481 GCA_046074745.1 Planctomycetota bacterium
GAAGCGCTTCTCGCCCGAGGTCTTCGTGTAGAGGCACTTGACGACCAGGATGCCTGCGTTCGCCACGATGGTGCGCCCCGGCTCGAGCACGAAGCGCACGCCGCGGTCGTAGAGCGGCTTCGCGAGCGGCACGATCGCCTCGGCGTAGCGGACGAGCGCGGGCGACTGGGCGCTCTCGTAGTCGGCGCCGAAGCCGCCGCCAAGGTCGATCGAGCGGATCTCGAAGCCGTCGCGGCGCAGGTCCTCGACCAGCGCCACCGTCTTCGCCAGCGCCTCGCGGTAGGGCTCCACCGTGTAGATCGGCGAGCCGATGTGGAGGTGCAGCCCCTCGAGGCGCGCGTGCGGGTCGCGGCCGTAGGCGGCGAAGAAGCGGCGCGCGCGCTCGAGGTCGACGCCGAACTTCGTTTCCTTCTTGCCGGTCGAGGTGTAGCGGTGGGTCTGCGGGTCGACATCGGGGTTGATGCGAAGCGCCACGCCCACCGAGGCGTTCATCGACCGCGCGATGCGGGCGATGTTCTCGAACTCCTCCTCGCTTTCGCAGTTGAAGAGGCCGATCTTCTCGCGGATCGCGAAGGCGATCTCGGCGTCGGTCTTCCCGACGCCCGCGTACACGCACTTCGCGCCCTCGACGCCCGCGGCGCGCGCGCGGTAGAGCTCGCCGCCCGACACCACATCCATGCCGGCGCCGCGATCGCGCAGCACGCGCAGCACGCCGAGGTTTCCGCAGCTCTTCACCGAGTAGCAGATGAGCGGGTCGATCGCCGCGAAGGCCGCGCGCAGGCGGTCGTAGTGGTCCTCGAGCGTGGCGCGCGAGTACACATAGCACGGCGTGCCCGCGCGCTCGGCGATGGCGCGCACGGGAATCTCCTCGGCGAACAGCTCGCCGTCGCGGTACGAGAACGAGTCCATAGCCCGATGCTATCAGGGCCCGACGCTATCAGGCTTCGGATCGATCGGAAGACGCGGTGGATTCCGCGCCGTCGCCTCGATCTCGCTTCGCGGATCGGCCGTGATTCTCGTCGGCGTCCTCGCCGCGCCACGACTGGAACAGCCACCCCGCAAGCGCGAGCGAAAGCCACACGAACAGCCAGCCGACGGGCGACACGGGCTCGGCCAGCCGATCGAAGTGCCGCGCCAGGAACGGCATCGCGCCCACCATGGCGAACATCGCGCCCACGAGGCTGGTGAGAAACGCCGACGCCGACTTGGGCAGCCACACGCCGAGCACGAAGCCGATGAAGCCGCCGCCCGCGGCCGCGGCGCGGAACAGCGTGCGCACCTGGTCGGTCTCGGCGCTCCAGCGCGACTCGGCCCACGACACCAGCGGCCGAACGATCGCGGGCGACTTCTCGATCATGGCCTCGCGGTCGGCGATCTCGGCGAGCGACACCTCGGCGGGCGGCGCGTCGGTGGGAAGCCGAGCGTCGATCAGGCCCGCCTCGACGCCGATCGCCGCAACCAGTGCGCACAGGAACGCGGTGACCGTGCCTGTGGCCGCGCCGAGCACCACGCGCCAGGCGATCGCGGCAAGCAGCACGCCGATCGCGGTGCCGAGCACGGTAAGCACGAAGCCGTTGAGCCCGGGCATCGAAGGCCCGAGGAGCGGCGCGGCAAGAAGCGCGCTTGCCAGGACGATGGTGACGACGAGCACGGGCTTGAGCAGCGCCCGTCCCGCGACGAGCAGCAGTGCACCCGCGAGGAACAGGACGAGCGCAGGCGCAAGGCTTGCGACAGGCAGCTGCTGCACCTCGCGGGCGAACGACTCGAGGGTGCCCCCCGAGGGGTCGCTCTGCCCGAGCAGGGCGGCGGAGGTGGCTGGAAGGGCTGAAGGGATCACGGTCGGGGTGGCGAGAGGGGTGTGCGGCGCGTTCTGCAGGGGACTTCCTGTATGGGGCCTTCCTGTGTGGGCCCTTCGCAGGGCCCCTCCGGTATGGGCCTTCCTTCGGGAGGCCTTCGGGCTCTCCACGCAGGCCTTGCCCCGGCTCAGTCCGCGCTCCGATTGCCTGATGGAAGGGGGGTTCCCTGCCGATAGGACCATATCGGCCCGCGGCGGCCGAGGCAGGAAAGAACGCCCCGTGTCCCACCAGACGCCGAGAACCGATGCCCCGCGGACCCTGTCCGAGCTCCGCACCCTGATCGACGATGTCGACGGGCGCCTGGTCGCGCTGCTCGCCGAGCGCGCGAACCTGGTGGTCGAGGTTGGTCACGCCAAGCGCCACGAGAATGTCCCGATCTACGCCCCGAGCCGCGAGCGCGCGGTGATCGAGCGCGCCGTGTCGCGAAACCCGGGCCCGCTGGGCGCGCGCACCATCGAGGCGGTGTTCCGCGAGATCATGTCGGGCTCGTTCGCGCTCGAGCGGCCGCTGCGCGTGGCATGCCTCGGACCCGAGGGAAGCTTCAGCCACATGGCCACCGCGCGCCACTTCGGCGCGAGCGTGGAGAGCGCCTTCGTTCCGTCGATCGAGGATGTGGTGATCGAGGTGGCCGCGGGCCGCTCGGACCACGGGCTCGTGCCCTACGAGAACTCGAGCGCAGGCTCGATCCACGAAACGCTCGACGCGCTGATCGCGCACCCCGTGTCGATCCGCGCCGAGACGATGGTGGCCGTGCGCCTCGCGCTGCTTGCGAACTGCGCGCCCGCCGACATCCGCCGCGTGTACTCGAAGCCGCAGGCGTTCGCGCAGTGCCGCCAGTGGTGCGCGCGGGTGATTCCGCAGGCCGAGCTCGTGCCTGAGTCGAGTACGAGCGCCGCGGTGCTGCGGGCGCGCGGCGAACAGGGCGCGGCGGCGGTCGCCTCGTCGTTCGCGGGCGAACTGCACGGCGTGCGCACGCTCTTCGACGGCATCGAGGACCGCGCGGGCAACACCACGCGCTTCCTCGTCATCGGCCGCGAGCCCGTGCCGCCCACGGGCAGCGACAAGACCACCATGTGGTTCGCGCTGTCCGACCGCGCGGGCGCGCTCGTCGATGTGCTCGACGCCTTCCGGCGCGAGGGCATCAACCTCTCGCACATCGAGAAGCGCCCGAGCGGCGACGCGCACTGGGACTATGTGTTCTTCATCGACGCGCTGGCGCACGAGGCCGACGCGCCGATGCAGCGGGCGCTGGCCGAGGCGCGCCGCCACTGCGCGAAGCTGTCGGTGCTGGGCAGCTACCCGCGCGCCGAGCGCGTGCTGTAGGCGGGGGCCGTGCCGCGGAAGGCTGGAGCGCCGCGCCGCGGGGTGCCGATATCCTGCCGCCCCACGCAGGTCGCCATGGCTCCCACCGACTCCGATGCTCCTTTCCGAATCGCCCTGATCTCGACCGGCGGCACGATCGAGAAGACCTACGACGAGCTCGGCGGCATGCTGTCGAACAAGCTCAGCGTGCTCGACCTGCTGCTCGCCACGCTCGAGCTGCGCGGCGTGGCCGTCGACCGCGTGCCCCTGATGAACAAGGATTCGCTCGACATGAGCGAGGCCGACCACGACCTGATCGCCGACACCGCCGAGCTGATGTCGCGCAACCACGACGGCGTGGTGATCGTGCACGGCACCGACAGGCTGGCGAAGACGGGCGACCGCATCCACGAGCGCCTGGCGCAGCGGGGCGGCGCGCGCACGGCCGTCGTGCTGACGGGCGCGATGCGCCCCTACGAAATGCGCCGCACCGACGCGACGCAGAATGTCACCGAGGCGCTGATGGCGGTGCAGATCCTCGCGCCCGGCGTGTATGTGGCGATGCACAACCGCGTGCTGAAGTTCCCCGGGGTCGTGAAGGATCCGAAGCAGGGCACCTTCGTGCGCGCTGGCTAGAGCCGCGCGCACGCTCATCCGAGGAGACAGGCCATGGTCGACGCACAGGGTGGCGGTTCCGATTCGGGCAGGGGCTTCGTGGCGCGCGCGCTGGGCGCCGTCGAGCGCATCGGCAACAGGCTGCCCGACCCCGCGACGCTCTTCGTGCTGCTCGGCGCGCTGGTGCTCGTCCTCAGCCTGGTCGGCGCGAAGGCGGGCTGGTCGGTGGCCGATCCGCGCGACCCGTCGAAGACGCTCGTCGTCGACAACCTGCTCGATGTCGAGGGAATCCGCTGGATGTTCACCAGCGCGCTGCGCAACTTCCTCGACTTCCCGCCGCTTGCCATCGTGCTGGTCGCCATGCTCGGGATCGGCGTGGCCGAGCGCACGGGCCTGTTCAACGCGCTGGTCAAGCTGCTGGTCAAGATCACGCCGTCGAAGGCGCTCACGCCGGCGCTCGTCTTCATCGGCGTGTGCTCGAACCTGGCGTCGGACGCGGGCTATGTGGTGCTGCCGCCGCTCGCGGCGGGCATGTTCGCCATGGTCGGGCGGTCGCCGCTCGTCGCGATCGCGGCCGTCACCTTCGGCGTGGCGGGAGGGTTCAGCGCCAACCTGTTCATCTCGAGCCTCGACCCCTTGCTTTCGAGCCTGACCGAGGGCGCGGCGCGCACGATCGACGCGAACGCGGTCGTGCAGCCGACCTGCAAC
>JBJTOV010000091.1:0-5035 GCA_046074745.1 Planctomycetota bacterium
AGTACGACCCTGCGCGCGACGGCGACCTGACCGAGTGGTTCAAGGCGTATTGCCGGCTGTTCGAGACGCTGCCCTTCGACGCGACGAAGGACACGGACTCGCCCGCCGACCTGAAGGCCGGCTGCGACGCGGCGCTGCGCGACCTCTGCGAGGCGGGCCTCGTGTGGCGCTACGGGCACGACGGCGTGACGCCCGCGATCCGCGCGCGGCTCGACCGCGAGCTGCGCATCCTCGCCGACAAGTCGATCAGCGCGTACTTCCTGATCGTCTGGGACTTCGTCAACTGGGCGCGCCAGCGGGGAATTCCCGCCAACGCCCGCGGCTCGGGCGTCGGCACGATGGCGGGCTATGTGCTCGGTCTCTCGAACGCGTGCCCTGAGAGATACGGGCTCCTGTTCGAGCGCTTCACCGACCCCGACCGCTCCGAGTACCCCGACATCGACATCGACATCTGCCAGGACGGCCGCGCCGCGGTGATCGACTATGTGCGCCGCAAGTACGGCCATGTCGCGCAGATCATCACCTTCGGCCGCCTGAAGGCGAAGGCTGCTGTGAAGGATGTCGCGCGCGTGATGGGCCTGACCCCCGCCGAGGGCCAGCAGCTTGCGAATCTCGTGCCCGCCGAGCTCCACATCACGCTCGAGGAGGCGATGGCGAAGGAGCCGAAGCTCGGCGAGATGGCGGCGGCCGATCCGCGCATCGCGCGCGTGCTCGAGCATGCCCGCGGCCTCGAGGACCATGCGCGCAACCAGGGCGTGCACGCGGCGGGCGTGATCGGGGCCACGCGGCCGCTCGACGACATCGTGCCGCTCTGCCGCGCCGCAGGCGGTTCCGAGGACGCCGTCACCCAGTGGGACGGACCGACCTGCGAGAAGGTCGGCCTCCTGAAGATGGATTTCCTCGGGCTGCGCACGCTGTCGACCATCGAGTTCGCGAAGAAGCTGATCCGCGACACGCTCTCCGAGGAGGAGATCCACCGCGCCGTCGGCCGCGCGCTGCCCGCGAAGGGCGAGGTCGCGACCGATCCGCTCGACCTCGACCGCATTCCGCTCGACGACCCGCGCGTGCTCGCGCTCTTCAGCCGCGCCGACACCAACGGCGTCTTCCAGTTCGAATCGGGTGGCATGAAGAAGCTGCTCGCTGGCATGCAGCCCGACCGCCTCGAGGACCTGATCGCGGCGAACGCGCTCTTCCGGCCGGGCCCGATGGACCTGATCCCCGACTACAACGCGCGCAAGCACGCGCGCCAGGAGGTTCCGAGGGTCCACGAGGTGGTCGACCGCTTCACCGCCGAGACCTACGGCATCATGGTCTACCAGGAGCAGGTGATGCAGGTGCTGCACCACCTCGGCGGAATCCCGCTGCGCGCCGCGTATTCGGTGATCAAGGCGATCTCGAAGAAGAAGATCGACCTGATCGACAGCGCGCGCGCCGACTTCGTGAAGGGCGCGGCCGAGCGCGGACTTCCTGCGGCGAAGGCGCAGGAACTGTTCGACCTCATCCTCAAGTTCGCGGGCTACGGCTTCAACAAGAGCCACTCGACGGGCTACGCGATCATCGCGTACCAGACCGCGTACCTGAAGACCTACTTCCCCGCGCACTACATGTCGGCGGTGCTGTCGTTCGAAAGCCAGGCGCGCAAGATCGAGGAGTGGAGCGTGTACCTCGACGATTGCCGCCGGCTGGTCTATCCCGACCACTCGGCGAAGCGGCCGCACATCGGCGTCGAGGTGCGGCCGCCCGATGTCAACCTCTCCGAGGAGGACTTCGCGGTCGTCTACGAGCCCGGCGAGAAGCGCAGCGCGTGGGGCGGCCACATCCGCTTCGGACTGAAGGCGATCAAGGGGATCGGCGGCGGCGCGATCCGCGCGATCATCGATGAGCGCCGCAAGAGCGGCCCGTTCAAGTCGGTCTTCGAGTTCTGCGAGCGCGTGGACTCGCGCGCGGTGAACCGCGCAGGAATCGAGGGGCTCGTGAAGGCGGGCTGCTTCGACAGCCTGCACGGGACCGACGCGCGCGCGTCGGTGGTGGCGAGCATCGAGAGCGCGATCGCGGCGGGGCAGAGCCTCGCGCGCGACCGCGCGGGCGGGCAGGAGAACTTCTTCGGCATGTTCGAGGCGGCGGCGCCCAAGGCGTCGGCGCCCGCGGCGGCGCTGCGCAGGGTCGAGCCGTGGGACCGCATGGAGGTTCTGCGCGCCGAGAAGGAAGTGCTCGGATTCCATGTCTCGGGGCATCCGCTCGACGCGTGGCGCGCGCAGATCGCGTCGCTGTGCTCGGCGGATGTGCGAAAGCTCTCCGAGGCGGCGCAGGACACGCCGTGCGTCGTCGCGGGCCTGGTGGCGCGTTCGCGCGTGGTGGTCACGCAGAAGGGCAAGAACCCGGGCTCGAAGATGATGATCCTCGGTCTTGCCGACAAGAACGCCACGATGGATGCGGTGCTCTTCACCGATGCGTTCGCCAAGTTCGGCGACCTGATCGTGAACGACCGCCCCGTGGTGCTCGTCGGTGCCGTCGATCGGAACCGCGGGGAGCCGAACATCATCGTGGACCGCGTGATCGCGCTCGAGGATGCGGAGAGGCATCTTGGGACTCGGCTTGACATCAGCGTCGAGTGCGCGGGCGATTCCGCGCATGCCGCGGAGGGCACGCTCGAGATGGTGGCGGGCATGCTCAAGCAGGCGGCGGCGTCGAGCGGCTCGTCGCATGGACGGCCTGTCGAGGTCGTCGTGCACCTCGACGGCGAGCAGCGGCGCGTGACGCTGCATTCGAACAGGATGCGCGTGGTTCCCGATCGCGCGCTGCTGGACGGCGTGCGCCGTCTTGTCGGTCACGACCGCGTTCATGTGCGCGGAGGCTGGCTGCCCGAGCGGCGCAAGCCGAAGCAGTGGGGACCGCGGCGTGTCGAGGCCGGCGTAGGCGAGGAATAGGGAAGGCACCCCGCGGCTTCGCGAGAATCTCCGTGTCGGCGCCTCGGGCGTTGCGCGCGATCAGCCTCTATGAACGCAGGATGCGGCTTCGAGTTGCACCGACGCTGTGTCGGGCGACGGTCGAACTTCGCCAATTGGAAAGGGGACGATGTCCGCGTGGATTGTCGGCCGCGGAGCGCGACGATCGATGGGCCACCTCCGCGGGAGGCGGCGAATCAGTCGACCGCATTGCGGTCGGGATCGCGGAGGCTCCGTCATGGATTCGATGGCTTGGTGGTCGATTCGCCGAAAGGCGATCGTTGTCGCAGTCGCTTCGGTTTGCGGCGCGTTCGTTTCTGAGCGAGTCTGGGCTGCGCAGTGCGTGGGCGATGCCGATGGGGATGGATCCGTCGGCGCGCTCGATCTGACCGTAGTCCTGGCGCAGTGGGGGCAGTTGCCGACGGGCGGCCAGTCGGGCGATTTGAGCGGTGATGGGCGCGTTGATGCGGCGGATCTCGCGCTCGTGCTCGGGCAGTGGGGAGTCTGCGTCGAGGTGCCCGCGTGGGCCGTGCTCATCGAGGCGCAGCCTGATCCCGCGGTCGTGACCGACCCCGAATTGCGCGAGGCGATTCGAGCCGAAGGTCTCGCATGGCGCGTTCGCGACATCGCGAGCGGTATCGAGATGCTGCTCGTGCCCGCGTACTCGTTCCGCATGGGCGCGCGGCCGAACGATGCGCTCGCGTTCACCGACGAGAGGCCGTTGCATCATGTGTCGATCACGCGGGCGTACTACCTCGGACGCTACGAGACCACGCAGGCGGAGTACGCGGGAGTCATGGGTTTCAATCCGAGCTACTTCAACCAGTCGTCGCTGCGTGGCGACATGTCGAGGCCGGTCGAAAGCGTTTCGTTCGAGATGATTGGCGAATTCCTCGCGGAGTCGGGGTTGCGGCTGCCGACGGAGGCCGAGTGGGAGTTCGCGTGCCGCGCGGGAACCGACTCCCCGACGCACGCGGCGCCGGGCCAGCCGAGCACGGAGATCGCGTGGTACGAGCCGAATTCGGGGATGCAGACGAATCCCGTTGGAATGCTCGAGGGGAATCCGCTTGGCTTCCACGACATGCTCGGCAATGTGTGGGAGTGGGTCGCCGACTGGTACAGCGGCGGCTACTACGCGTTCTCGCCGCTTGAGGATCCGCAGGGTCCGAGCAGCGGCATCTTCCGCGTGATTCGGGGGGGATCGTGGTATGTGCCTGATTCCAACCTGCGCTCCGCGATGCGCGGGGCGTACTTCACGACGGGCATCCTGAGCGACACGGGCTTCAGAGTCGCGCGGAATCCCTAGATACGCCGTCCGAACGGTGCCTGGCACCTCCCTGGCACCTACCAGGCGCACCCGGCACCTCCGCGGCACCACGCGACGGAGTCACACATACTGCGGAAGTGCTCGTGGCCTGCCGATGCGCGAGATCACTCTCTTCACTGTTCGCTTCGCGTGCCGCGGAGGTGCCGGGTGCGCCAGGCAGGTGCCTGGCACCTGCCTGGCACCGTTCGGGGTTACATCGCGGCGAGGCGTTCCGCCACATCCTTCGCCGCCAGCGACTCGAGCATCGCGTCGAGGTCTCCCGACAGGAGCTTCGTCAGCGGGAACGACTGCTCCACGCGGTGGTCGACCGCGATGCCCTCCTTGAAGCGGTAGGTGCGGATCTTCTCCGCGCGGTCGCCTGAGCCGATCATCGATCGTCGCTCGGCGCTGCGCTTCAGGTCCGCCTCGCGCTTGCGCAGCTCGTACACGCGCGCGCGAAGCAACCGCCACGCCTTCTCGCGGTTCTGGCCCTGCGAGCGCGTCTCCTGCATGCGGACCTCGAGGCCCGTGGGCAGGTGGATGAGATGGACCGCGGTCGCGACCTTGTTCACATTCTGGCCGCCCGGTCCCTGCGCGGTGGTGACCATCTCCTTCACCTCGGCGGGGTCGAGCGCGGCGTCGACCTCCTCGGGCTCGGGCATGACGGCGACGGTCGCGGTTGACGTGTGAATGCGGCCCTGCGCCTCGGTGGCGGGGACGCGCTTCACCTGATGCGTGCCGCCCTCAAACTGGAGCGCGGCAAAGGCGCCGTCGCCTTCGACCG
>JBJTOV010000092.1:0-4383 GCA_046074745.1 Planctomycetota bacterium
GCTCGACCGTCGGCGTCGACAACAACTGCGACTTGAGCCTGAACGACATCGATGCGAACGCCTCCGACAAGGTCGACTTCTACCGCGACCAGGACGGCGACGGCTACTCGGTGAACACCACCGCGAAGTTCTGCGCGGGCACCTCGAACGCGGGGTACATCTCGAACCTCTCGAACCCCGCCGACTGCGACGATTCGCGCGCGGGCGTGAACCCGGGCGCCGCGGAAGTCTGCGACGCGGGCAACACCGACGAAGACTGCGACGGCAAGGCCGACGACCAGGATCTCCAGGGCGCGACGGGCAAGACCACCTTCTACGCCGACTCGGACGGCGACGGCTACACCGGCTCGTCGTCGGCGCAGTTCTGCGACATGCCCGCCTCGGGCTACGAGGCCGCCAACGACGGCGACTGCGACGACGCGAACGCCTCCGTGAACCCGGGCGCCGCGGAAGTCTGCGACAGCTCGAACGTCGACGAGGACTGCGACGGCAAGGCCGACGACCAGGATCTCCAGGGCGCGACCGGCAAGACCGCCTTCTACGCCGACTCGGACGGCGACGGCTACACCGGCTCGTCGTCGGCGCAGTTCTGCGACATGCCCGCCTCGGGCTACGAGGCCGCCAACGACGGCGACTGCAACGACGCGAACGCCTCGGTGAACCCCGGCGCCGCCGAGACCTGCAACGGAATCGACGACGACTGCGTCGGCGGCATCGACAACGGCCTGACCTTCGTCGACTACTACCTCGACGCCGACCAGGACACCTACGGCACCGGCTCGGCCACGAGCTCCTGCTCGGTGATCGCTGGCCGCGCGACCCGCGGCGGCGACTGCGACGACGGCCGCGCCGATGTGTTCCCCGGCGCCGCGGAAGTCTGCGACGCGGGCAACACCGACGAAGACTGCGACGGCAAGGCCGACGACCTGGATCTCCAGGGCGCGACCGGCAAGACCACCTTCTACGCCGACTCGGACGGCGACGGCTACACCGGCTCGTCGTCGGCGCAGTTCTGCGACATGCCCGCCTCGGGCTACGAAGGCGCCAACGACGGCGACTGCAACGACTCGAACGCCTCGGTGAACCCCGGCGCCGCGGAAGTCTGCGACGCGGGCAACACCGACGAAGACTGCGACGGCCTCGCCGACAACGCCGACAGCTCGGCGACCGGCAAGACCAACTGGTACGCCGACGCCGACGGCGACACCTACGGCGCGGGTACCGCGATCAGCGCCTGCGACGCCACGGGCACCCAGGTTGCCAACAACGCCGACTGCAACGACTCGAACGCCGCCATCAAGCCCGGCGCCGACGAGATCTGCGACGGCATCGACCAGAACTGCGACGGCGCCATCGACAACGGCCTGACGCAGTACACCTACTACCGCGACCAGGACACCGACGGCTTCGGCGACGAGAACACCACCGTCTCGACCTGCTCGAGCAGCGCGCCGGCCGGCTATGTCTCGAACCTCCTCGACTGCAACGACGCGCTCGTCACCTACGGCGACGACGACGAAGACGGCTTCGGCGCCGGCGCGCCCACGCCCTGCGGCGTCGGCAACGACGACGACTGCGACGACGGCAACGACACGCGCAACCCGAACGGCGTCGAGCTCTGCTCGAACCTTCCGGTCGACAACGACTGCGACGGCTCGGTCCTGGAGACCGAGGCCACCGACCGCGCGACCTTCTACCGCGACGCCGACGGCGACGGCTACACGGGCTCGACCACGGGCCAGTTCTGCACGGCGCCCGCGGGCTACGAGTCGACGAACGAGGGCGACTGCAACGACAACAGCACCGCGGTCCGCCCGGGCGCCGTCGAGAACTGCCTCAACCTCGGCACCGACAACGACTGCGACGGCGTGAACAACGACGCCGAGGCGGTCGACGCCACCGAGTACTACGCCGACGCCGACAACGACGGCTTCGGCAACGGCGAGAGCGACGCGGTGCGTTCGTGCTCTGCGCTGAACGGCTTCGTGACCAACGGCACCGACGCGAACGACAACCTCGTCACCTACGGCGACGACGACGGCGACGGCTTCGGCGCGGGCTCGATGACGCCCGACGGCTCGCCGTTCAACAGCGACTGCAACGACGGCGACGACACCATCTACCCCGGCGCTCTCGAGAACTGCGCCAACCTCGGAGTCAACAACGACTGCGACGGCCAGAACGACGCCGCCGAGGCCGTGGACAGCGTTTCGTACTATGTCGACGGCGACCAGGACGGCTTCGGCGCGGGCGCCGCGACCAAGTCGTGCTCGGCGATCGCGGGCAGCGTGACCAACAACGCCGACTGCGACGACGCCCAGACCACCTACGGCGACGCGGACGGCGACGGCTTCGGCGCCGGCGCGAAGACCGCCTGCGGCGTGTCGAACAACAGCGACTGCGACGACAGCAAGCTGCTGTACGCCGATACCGACGGCGACGGCGTGGGCGCCGGTTCGCCCGTCGCCTGCGGCGTGCAGTCGAACAACGACAACTGCCCCTCGGCCGCGAACGCCGACCATGCGAACTGCGACACCGACGCGCAGGGCAATGCCTGCGATGGCGACGACGACGACGACGCTGTCGGCGACTCGGACGACGCCTTCCCCTGCAACGCGACGAGCTCGGTGGCCAACGGCACCCTGAACCCGACGCAGCTGGCGGCGTTCCTCGCGGGCGCCTCGGGCGTGCAGGTCGATGCGGGCGGCATGACGCCCGCGCAGCTCATCGCGGTGGCCGACGGCGCGTCGGCGATCGCGGCGAACGGCATCTTCGGCACCTTCACCATCACGAAGGACCTGTCGGCGCTGCGCATCACGGCCATCCTCGACAAGGTCCAGGTCGGCTCGTTCTTCACGGGCGGCGCCAATGTGACCATCGACGCGACGGGCATGAACCCGGGCCAGCTCTCGGCGGTCGCCGCCGACATCGCGGCGGTGAACACCGTCGAGAACCTGACGCTCACCTCGGCCACCTTGCCGGGCGACATCACGGCGCTCGTCTCGAAGACCCCGTCTGGCGAGGCGACCATCGTGGCGAGCGGCATGAGCGACGCGCAGCTTGCGGCCTCGATCTCGGGTCCGAACTCGGTGAGCGTGACGGGCAGCGAGGTGATGGGCGCGGGCCTGACCCCGGCGCAGATCGCCGAGCTCACGGGCTCGCTCGCGGCGACGGGCACCTCGGTCCAGTTCAACACGGCGGGCATGACGCCCGACCAGCAGCAGGCGGTCAACGACTCGCTGGCCGCGCTCGCCGCGGCGAACGGCGGCGTGAACCCCTACTGCGACACCACCGACAACGACCTCGACACCTACTACGGCGACGCCTGCACGGCGGCGCTCGACGACTGCGACGACAGCAGCCCGGCGGCGTACCCCGGCGCCGTCGAGAACTGCCTGAACGACGGCGTTGACAACGACTGCGACGGCGAGGCCAGCAGCGACGCCGAGGCGATCGACTCGACGAGCTACTTCGTGGACGGCGACAGCGACGGCGCGGGCGCAGGCACGGCCACCAAGTCGTGCACGGCGATCGCGGGCAGCGTGACCAACAACACCGACTGCAACGACGCCAACGCGCTGCTCACGCTGCCGATCGCGTACTTCGTGGACGGCGACAACGACGGCTACGGCTCGACCGCCACGGCGAGCTTCTGCCAGCTGGCGCCGCCCGCCGGCTACGCGGCCAGCAACACCGACTGCAACGACGCCAACGCGTCGATCAGCCCCGGCGACGCCGAGGTGTGCAACAGCATCGACGACGACTGCGACGGCTCGGCCGACGATGGCCTGACCTTCCTCAACTACTATGTCGACGGCGACGCCGACGGCTACGGCGCGGGCGCGGCCACCAGCTCGTGCGCGCCGATCAGCGGCTCGGTGACCAGCGCCGGCGACTGCGACGACGGCAACGCCTCGATCAACCCGAGCCGCAGCGAAACCTGCAACGGAATCGACGACAACTGCAACAGCAGCATCGACGAGGGCGTGCAGACCGCCTTCTACGCCGACGCCGACAACGACGGCGCGGGCGACCCCGCCACCATGCAGCTCGCCTGCTCGGCGCCTGCGGGCTATGTGACGAGCTCGAACGACCAGTGCCCGTCGAACGGCACGCTGGTGAGCGCGCTCACCTACTACAGCGATATCGACGGCGACGGCGCGGGCAACCCCTCCGACACGATCAGCTCGTGCAGCAACACGCCGCCGAGCGGCTATGTGGCGACGGCCGGCGACGGCTGCCCCGGCGACGCGAACAAGACCGCCCCGGGCGCGTGCGGCTGCGGCGTGGCCGACACCGACTCGGACGGCGACGGCGTGGCCAACTGCAACGACGGCTGCCCGAACGATCCGAACAAGCTCTCGCCCGGCACCTGCGGCTGCG
>JBJTOV010000093.1:0-2855 GCA_046074745.1 Planctomycetota bacterium
CGGGGGCCTTGATGCCGATCCGCACCTTGTCGCCTCGGATGTCGACGATGGTCAGTTCCACATCGTCGCCGATCATGATCGTTTCATCTCGCTGTCGGGAGAGCACCAGCATGCGGGGCTCCTTGGGCGTCCTGCCCGGTGAAGGTCCATCCGTGTCCGCCGGTTCGCGGCGGTGTCCTCGAGCCGCGCCGAATCAGGCCGTCTTCGCAGCCGCCGCCTCGCCGAGCTGCACGAGCTCGTGGCGCGTCGACCACTTCTTCTCGGCGAGCACCAGCTGCATGGCGCGGCGCGTGGCCGAGTTGATGACGAGCGGACCCTGCAGGTTCGCGGTGAGCGAGTTGTCGCGCTTGTTGACGATCACCAGCACCTGGGCGTCCGAGGTCTCGGTGAGGCCGAGCTCCTCCATCTGCTCCTTGCGGATGTTGGCCTGGTAGTCGGGCAGCCACAGCGCCGGGTCGGTGACCACGAACGCGAGGTCGGGGCTCTCGGTCGACTGGAGCCAGAAGAAGACGCCCTGGTCGTCCGGCTGCAGAAGGGCGAAGGTGCGGTAGCTCGAGAAGCCCAGCAGTCCGGCGGGGAACTCGAGGGTGCGCGTCTCGTCGATGTCGACGGAACCGAAGCGCGTGGTCTGGATCAGCATGTCGTGTGCTCCATTCGGCCTTCCAATCCTTGGAGTCCTGCCTCCAGGCAGGTCGGGCTCCATCCCTGTTCCTTCCGAGGGGGCCGAACCCCGGGAAGGGCCGCCCGCGACGCCGCGGGGGCATGTGTCCGTTCGGTCAGCGCAGGAAGTCCAGCAGGCTCATGTTCACGGCGCGGGAGGCGCCGGCCAGGCCCGCTTCCAGCTGCTGCTTGAGGCTGGCGAACCGGCTGGCGGCCGCGGTGAAGTCGAGGTCCTGGATGCTCGAGCGCAAGGCTGTGTCCTGAATCCCAAGTTCTTCCTCGCGGCCGACCGCCTCTGCGACGCGCCGCGAGCGGACTCCGACATCTGCGCGCGCCTCCGCGGCGCGGGAGAGGTCGGACTCCAGCTTCTTGGTGGCAAACTCGATGCCACGCTGGTCGTTCGAAAGAAGGGCGTCGCGCAGCCGCATGAGGTGCGAAAACACGCTGTCGACGGCAACTGTTGCGCGGTCGGTACCCACCAGAACTGCCGCTCCCCCGCTCATGGCGATGCCGAGGTCGGTGGCGGTGCCGCTGTTGTTGATGTCGGCGATGGTGGTGCTGGCGCCAGTCGTGTTGTCGGTGATCTCGATGCCGTTCTGGTTGCCGGCGACCGAGGCGGTGAACTCGGCGGGCGTCACTCCCGCGGCGGCCGCGGCGGCGTTGATCGCGTCGAGCACATCCTCGACCGTCTGCGAGCCCTCGATGTCGACCTCGAAGCTGCGGCCGTCCTTCAGGGTGACGCGCAGGTCGGTGTTGAGCGCGGGGTCGGGCAGACCCGTGATCGCGTCGACATTGCCGCGGGCCTGGCTCACGCCGCGGCCGTCGTTGAAGTCGGCGAGGGCCGTGGAGAGCGTGAACGACCGCAGCCCGAGCTCCTGCGCGGTGCTGCCGTTCAGGTCTTCGACCGCCATCGAGGAACCCGAGAGTTCGTTGCGGATGTTGAGCCGCGAGCCGTCCTCGGCGATCTCGACGCGCACGCCAAGGCCCAGCGATGCGACCGCGTTCTGGAAATCCTGCACCGTGGTCAGGGCGCTCATGTCGACGCGGCGGGTCTGGCCCCCCTGGCGGATCTGGATCTCGCCCATGGGCTGGCTGATGCCGGTGAGGGCGTCAAGGCGCGTGAGTTCGGTGATGCGCGGGTTGAGGTCGAGGCCCACGCCCGTCGCGCCACCCGTGTAGGTGCCCGCGAGGCCGAGGTCGCCCGCGGTGGTCGCGGAGTTCGAGTCGCGGATCACCACCGTGGTGCCGGCCGAGGCCGTGATCGCGATGGCGTCGCCGTCGACTGGATCGATGGCGACCGTCGCGCCCGGATCGGTGGCGTTGATCGCGGCCGCAAGACGGTTGATCACATCGCCGACCGAGTCGGCGTCGCTCAAGTCGACCTGGGTGATCGTGCCGTTGACATCGATCTCGATGTTGCCGGGAGTGACGCCGCGGCCGCCCGCTCCATCGAGCGACGACAGGCGCGTTCCGAGGTTGAGCGACGGATCGAGGTCGCGGTCGCCCTTCACGCGGCCCGAGAGCGCGCCGAAGGCCTGCTCGCCGCCCATCGTGAGCCGCGTGTCGGAGGCGAAACCGAGGTCGGCCCGCATGCCTTGGCCCGTGCCCACATAGCGGACACCGCCGAGCAGCGACTCGAACGGCGGCCGTGCGTGGGCCTCGCCGCCGAAGTAGTGGATGCCGCGCAGGTCGCGGTTCGCAAGGCTCACCAGCGACTGCAGCATCGAGTCGACCACGGTGGCCTGGTTGCGGCGGGTGGCCTCGTCGCTCCCGACGCCGATCTGCGACAGGCCGATCCCGCGGGCTTCCTGCAGGATGTCCGAGACATCGGCCAGCGAGGCGTCCAGCGAGTTCAGGGTCGATTCGGCCTGCGAGAGGTTGCGCACGCGCTGCTCGCGGCGCTCGATCGCGTCCTCGAGGACCGAGATGGTGGAGGCGCCGATCGCGTTCTCGCTCGGGCGGGTGAACTCCTTGCCGCTCGCGAGCCGGATCTGCATCATGAGCAGTTCGCGGTTGGTTCCCTGAATGCCGCCAAGCGCAATCCTTGACGCAAGAAGGTTCGGGACACGCGCGAGGTTGGCAGGAATTGCGCTCATGGGCACTGCTCCGGCCGAAGGGGGCAAGGGGTATGCCCGCGGATGGCGGTGGCGGCCGCTGCAAGGTGGCGGGCCCGAACATGGGGCGGACGCCCCACC
>JBJTOV010000094.1:0-2931 GCA_046074745.1 Planctomycetota bacterium
GATGACGCCGGCGCCGTGCGCGTGCGCGATCGCATCGGCGATTCGCGCCACGAGCTCGATGCGCGCCCGCGCGTCGAGCCGCTGCCCGTCGGCCCACTTCGTGACCGACACCGCGCCCTCGATGATCTCCATCACGATGTAGGGCGATTCGGGCGCCTCGTCGGAGCCCTCGTTCGCGCCCTCGCGCGCCTTCCCGCCGATCCGCTCGACGCCGGCCGCGTAGACGCGCGCGATATTCGGATGCTCGAGTCGCGCGAGCGCCTCGGCCTCGACGCGCAGCCGCCGCGCCGCCGAGGCGCCGAGCCGTTCGGGCCGCACGATCTTCACCGCCACGCGCCGGCGCGGAAACCGCTGGGTGGCTGCGTACACCGCACTCATGCCGCCATAGCCCACGAGCCGTTCGAGCGTGCAGCCGCCGACCTCGCTGCCGACGAGCGACGGCGGCAGCGTGAAGGTCGCGTCGTCGGGAAGTCCCTTCGACGGCCGCTCGTGGTAGCGGAGGAGCGACTCGACTTCATCGGCAAGTCCGGGCGACGACGCGCGGAGCCGCGCGCGATACGCCGCGCGCGCGAGCGTGGGCAGCGCGACCACCTCGGCGAACGCGGTCTCGATGCGGCCTGCATCGGCGCCGGTCTGGCTGTCGGTCGGGTTCTCGTCGTTGGCGGGCATCGATCGTTCCATGCGCGAACGGGGCCGTGGTCCGTAGCGATTGGCTACGGACCGCGGTCAAGCTCGCGCCGAAGCCACGCCTTCGCGAACTGGAGGTCTTTCTCGATGCTGGCCGTGCTCACGCCGAGCGTGGACGCGATCGATGCGACCGACGCGCCAACCGTGAAGCGAAGCCGCGCGGCCTCGGCGGCGCGCGGATGACGCTGCGCGAGCAGTTCGAGCGCATGCTGGAGGTCGAAGCCGCCCGCATCGGGCTGGCCCTCGGGCTGGCGAAGTTCGCGCGCCACGAAGGTCAGCGGAACGGCCGCCGCGCCGCCGCCGCGCTTCAGGGCGTTGCGGGCCCGCGCCTCGTCCACCAGATGCTGTTCGCACGCATGGCGGACGGCTCCGAAGAAGTGGCGCCGGCTGTCCCAGGCAAGGGGCGGCGAGCGGCCGATGCGGAGAAACACCTCGTGCACCAGCACGGTGGGCTGCATGTCGGCCGCCGCCGCACTGTCGCGGGCGAGCGCGGCAGCGGCGATGGCGCGGACTTCGCCGTAAACCTCGGTCCAAGCGAGACCTGCGGCCTGCGGATCGCCTGCGAGCGACTGGTTGAGCAGCGAGGTGATCGGTGCAGGGCGCATGGCGGCAAGTGTAAAGCACCGCGCCGCAACCGGGATCGATGAAGTCGATCCTGCGGAGAACCCGTGAAACTTTTGGATTTCCGTAGCGGCGGCATCGGCCGCTCCGCATAGGTTGTTGCGCGGGGCTGTCGTCAGGCCCCGCGAGGCGTTTCAACGAGCAATCCCGAGATGGCATCCGACCGTCGGGCCGAGTGTCCCCGGCGTCGGGTCTCATGAAGTTCAGCGAGGAGTACGAGATGAGATTCGCAGCAGCAGTCGCGGCGCTTGTTCTGGTTTCGAGCCCCGCAATCGCCGCCGAGGCGTTGCAATGGACCGTGTCCGCAGGCGGGAACGGCCACTGGTACGCGCTGGCGCCTGCGCCGATGACGCTCTCGCAGGCGACTGCTTACGCGGCGAGCCGCGGCGCGTATCTGGCCACGGTTCGGTCGCTGCAGGAGCAGCAGTTCGTGGCGGCCCTTCCCGGCATGGCGGCGCTCGGCTGCGATGGTCCGCGCATCGGCCTCGTGCAGGCGCCGGGCACGGTGAATCCCGCTGCGGGGTGGAGCTGGCAGACGGGCGAGTCGCTGTCGTACACCAACTGGGCGGCGGGCGAGCCGAATGACTTCCAGGGCCAGAATGAGGCGAGCGCAAGCCTCTACTGCGGGCCCGACCGCAAGTGGAACGATGTGCGCGACTCGCTGGCGCTGCCCGCGGTGATCGAGTGGTCGGCCGACTGCAACAACGATGGCATCGTCGACTACGGGCAGATCCGCATCGGCGCGCTGCCCGACTACGACGGGAACGACATCCCCGACTGCTGCGAGGACGGCGTGCCGTGCGCGGTGGGCAGCTATCCAGTGGAGTGGCGTGCAGCCGACGGCGGCAACGGCCACTGGTATCGGTTCGTCGAGGCCGACACGAACTACGAGGTGGCGCGCGCTGCGGCGCTGGCGCAGGGCGCGCATCTGGCGACGATCGGGGCGCAGTCGGAAACGCAGTTCGTGGCCGGGCTCGCGGGAATCGCGACGCTGGACTGCGACGGTCCGCGCATCGGCCTGGTGCAGGCCCCGAACACCGCCTCACCCACGGCGAACTGGTCGTGGGACAACGGCGAGCCGCTGACCTACCTCGACTGGGCGCCCGGCGAGCCGAATGACTTCCAAGGCGTGAATGAGACGAGCGCGGGCCTCTACTGCGCGCCCGCGCGCAAGTGGAACGATGTTCCGATGTCGCGGCCGATGCCTTCGCTGATCGAGTGGTCGGACGACTGCGACGGCGACGGGCAGATCGATTACGGGCAGGTGGTGCGCGGCGAGGTCGTCGATGGGAACGGCGACGGGGTTCCGGACTCATGCCAGACCGTGTTCGTGCCCAAGGACTACCTGACCATCCAGGCCGCCATCAACTCGTTCGGCACGGGCGAGTACGGCATCGTGCAGGTCTCGGCGGGCACTCGCACCGAGTCGTTCTCGCTGAACGGCAAGAATGTGCGTGTGCGCGGTGCGGCAAACGGCGGAACGATCGTCGACGGCACGGGGCTGTCGACCTCGGTGGTGCGCTTCGCGGGCGGCGAGCCTGCGAGCGCGGGCATCGAGGGGCTCGTGATCCGCAATGGCACCGCGGGCACCACCATCAACCCGCCGGCACCCGTCACGGTGGG
>JBJTOV010000095.1:0-5619 GCA_046074745.1 Planctomycetota bacterium
GCGCGCATGGATCGCCCGTGGAAGACGCTGCTGCTCAACCAGTTCCACGACATCCTGCCCGGCTCGTCGATCGAGGCTGTGTACAAGGATGCGCGCGCCGACCACCTCGCGATCGCCGAGGCCGCGGGTGCGGCGCGCGCGGAGCTCGAGGCGGGATTCGCGCAGCTCGCCGACACGCGCGGGATGAAGCACCCCGTGCTCGTGCGCAACAGCGCGTCGGTGAAGCGCTGCGGCGTGGTCGAGGCGGGCGGCGCGCTGATCGAGGTGCGCGATGTGCCCGCGCTCGGCGTGAGGGTGGTCGACGCCGCGGCGATCGGCCCGCTTCCGCAGGCGGTCGAGGTGATGGCGACGAGGCGCGGCGTGACGCTCTCGAACGGCATCGTGCGCGCGGCCATCGACCTCGCGGGCCGCGTGGCCGAGCTCGAGCACCTGCCCACGCGGCGCACGGCCAACATGCGCGATGCGCGCGGGCGACTGCTGCCGCTCAACCAGCTCGCGCTCTACGAGGACCGTCCGCGGCGCTGGGAGGCGTGGGACACCGACCGCGACTACGAGGACAAGTGCGAGCTGCTCGACGGCGACTGCGAGATCGCCGTCGTCGAGGCGCATCCGCTGCGCGGCGAGGTGCGCGTCGAGCGCGCGGTGGGCGCGGCGAGCCGCCTGTGGCACACCTACCGCCTCGACGCGGCGAGCGGCCGACTCGAGATCCGCACCGAGGTCGACTGGCGCGAGTCGCAGCGCCTGCTGCGCGCGCTGTTTCCGTGCGCCGTGCGCGCGCGCCACGCGTGGTTCGGCACGCAGTACGGCGCCATCGAGCGGCCGATCCACAGGAACACCAGCTGGGAGGAGGCGCGGTTCGAGGTCCCGGGCCACGCATGGATGGACGCCTCGGAGCCGGGCTTCGGCGTGTCGGTGCTCGACGACGGACGCTACGGCCGCAGCGCGATCGCATCGGCAGGCGGCGTGACGCTCGGGCTCTCGCTCCTCAAGAGCCCGCTCTTCCCCGATCCCTCGTGCGACCGCGGGGAGCACTCGTTCACCTACGCGCTGATGCCGCACGCAGGATGCTGGCGCGCGGCGGGCACCGATCATGCAGCCGACTGCCTGCGCGAGCCGATGCGCGCGCTTCCGCTTGCGCAGGCCGCGAGGTCCGCGAAGGCCTCGAAGTCCTCGAAGCCCGCGCGCGACCCGGTCGGATCGCTCCGCGGTGCGTGGAGTCCGTTCGAGGTGCTCGCCTCCGAGCCGATGCGCGTCGAGATCAGCGCGTGGAAGCCCGCCGAGGACGGGCGCGGCCGCATCCTGCGGCTCGTCGAGACCCGAGGCGCGCGCGGCGATGTGCAGGTGTTCTGGAACATCGACGCGCGGCGCGCAACGGCCGTCGACCTGCTCGAGCGGCCGATGGCGCGCGACGACCTGCGCCATGCGGCGGGGGCAGCCACGCTCCTGCGCATGAAGCCCTTCGAGATCGTCTCGCTCCGCGTCGAGTGAGCGCGGCGCGCTGGGCGCAGCCTGTATCCTGCGCCGCATGCGGATGACGCTCATCGACTGGCTGATCCCCGCGGCGCTGTTCGCGACGCTCGTCGCGTTCGCCCTGCGCACGCGCAGGTACTCGAACTCGGTGTCGGGCTTCCTTTCGGCCAACCGCTGCGCGGGGCGCTACCTCGTCTGCGTGGCCTACAACATGGCGCAGGTCGGCATCATCACGCTGGTGTGGTACTTCCAGCAGTACTACGACAGCGGCTACACCTCGATCTGGTGGGGCCTGGTCGAGAACCCGCTGATGATCGTGATCGCGCTCACGGGCTGGGTGGCGTACCGGCTGCGCGAGACGCGCGCGCTCACCCTCGCGCAGTTCCTCGAGGTGCGCTACTCGAAGGCCTTCCGCGTGTTCTGCGGCTTCATCGCGTTCGTGGCGGGCGTGCTCAACTACGCGATCTTCCCCGCGGTCAGCGCGCGCTTCTTCATCTGGATCTGCGGGCTGCCCGACGGCTTCACCGTGCTCGGACAGGAGGTCGGCACCTTCCCGTTCCTGATGGCGCTCCTGCTCTCGAGCGCGATCTTCTTCGTGTTCCTCGGCGGACAGATCTCGGTGATGGTCACCGACTTCCTGCAGGGCGTGTTCTGCAACATCACCTTCCTCGTGGTGATCCTCTACCTGCTCGTGCAGTTCGGCTGGGGGAACATCGGCGAGACGCTCCTCGCGCAGCCCGCGGGCAAGTCGATGCTCGATCCGCTCGACATCGGCGCGGAGTCGCAGTTCAACGCGTTCTACTGGCTGATCAGCGCGTTCATCCTGTTCTACACCATGCGCGCGTGGCAGGGCGACCAGGGCTACAACTCGGCGGCGATCACGCCGCACGAGGCGAAGATGGCCACGGTGCTCTCGGGCTGGCGCTGGCGCGTGCTCATGCTGGTCGCGCTGGTGATCCCGATCTGCGTGAAGGTGTTCCTCACGCACCCCGACTTCGCCGCGCAGGCGGCGCCCGTGCACGATGCGATCGCGGCGATGCCCGCGGGCACGACGGCGGCGCAGCAGGCCGAGGCGCGGGTGCCGATGGCGCTCGGGCTCATCCTTCCCGCGGGAATCCTCGGGATGTTCGTGGCCGCGATGTTCGGCGCGTACCTCTCGACCGACGACACCTACCTGCACTCGTGGGCCACGATCTTCGTGCAGGATGTGGTCCTGCCCATCCGCTCTGCGTTCACCGACCGTCCGCTCACCACGCGCATGCACCTGTGGCTCGTGAAGGGCGCGGTGCTCGCCATCGCGCTGTTCGCGTTCTGGTTCGGGCTCAGCTACAAGCCGAACCAGTATGTCGCGATGTGGAGCGCGCTGACCGCGAGCGTGTTCGTCGCGGGCGCGGGCAGCGTGATCATCGGCGGGCTCTACTGGAGCCGCGGCACCACGCAGGGCGCGTGGGCGGCCATGTGCACCGGGATCGGCATCAGCGCGTTCGGCATCATGGCAAAGGACGGCTACTGGGTGTTCGAGCGGATCTTCGGCGAGGGCGCGGTTCCCGCGTGGATCGCGTGGATCCACGGGAACTCGTGGATCTCCGGGCAGGTGCTCACCTTCGCGGCGATGGCGTCGGCGATCCTCGCCTATGTCTCGGTGTCGCTCGCGACCTGCTTCGCGCCCTTCGACCTCGACCGCATGCTGTTCCGCGGCAGGTACCGCGAGCTTCTTCCCGAGAGCGAGCGCGATTTCCGCGAGGACCACGACACGCGCCTTCCCGCGTGGATGCAGAAGCTCGGCTTCACGCGCGAGTACTCGCGCGGCGACACCTGGATCACGGCGGTCACCGTGGCGTGGCCGCTCGCGTTCACGGTCCTCTTCGTGGGCGTCACGCTGTATGCGTGGCTCTTCGGCCTCGAGGATTCGTGGTGGCTCGCGTTCTGGGAGTTCTGGACCTGGCTCATCTTCGCCGCCGGCTGCGTGATCGTCGTCTGGTTCACGATCGGCGGATTCCGCGACCTGCGCCGCATGTACGCGCATCTCGAGAGGTACGCGGCCGACGAGCGCGACGACGGATCCGTCGACGCGCGGAAGGCGCGGCGCTGATGCAGCGGGATCTCCGCAGGATCCCGCTGCCGCGCGGCGGATGGACGCTGGACGCGACGGGCGGCGAGGGCGCTGGCCGCTTCGCTGGTCCGATCGAGGTTGCGCCGCACGCGGGCCACGCGTCGGCGTTCGCGGCGCTGTCGCACGCGCGCATCGCGGTTCCCGTGACCGCGGCGCGCGCCGAGCTCGACAGCGAGTGGGTGGGGCGCACCGACTGGTGCTTCTCGGCGGATGTCGATGTTCCCGCCGCCGAAGTCGGCCGCCATTGCGCGCTCGCGATCGAGTGGATCGACGGCACCTGCGAGGTCCTGCTCGGCGGCGTGTCGCTCGGCACGCACATGAGCGAGCACTTTCCGTTCGACGCGCGCGTGCCCGACGCGCTGCGCGGCAGGCGGGTGCGGCTCGAGCTGCGCTTCAAGGCGCCCGTCACCGAGGTGCTGCGCTGGCAGGAGCGCCTCGGCGCACGCCCGGTCAACGGCGACTGGACGCCGTTCTGCTTCGCCCGCAGCGCCGCGTGCAGCTTCGGATGGGACTGGGGGCCGCGCGTGCCCGCCGTCGGTTTCCAGGGCGCGCGCTTCGACTGCTGGAACGCCACGCGCATCCTCTCGCTGTCGGTCTCGCAGCGCTGGAACGGCGACGGAAGCGTGACGGTGCGTGTCCGCCCGCAGGGCGAGTTCGATCCCGAGCGCGTGGTGTGCGTGGTGCGCGCGCGTTCCGATCCGCGGCACTTCGATTGCGGCGCGGACGGCGAAGTCACGCTCACCGCGGCGCAGGCCGGCACGCCGTGGACCACCTGGGACCGGCGCGCGGAGGGCCACGAACGCTGCTGGTGGAACGCGATGGCCGGCTATCGCGATGCCTCGGGCGCATTCAAGCTGCTCGCGACGCAGCGCTTCGCGCCGCGGCGGATCGAGCTCGATCGCACGGTCGACGCGCTGGGCCAGCGGTTTCGCTTCCTGCTCAACGGCGAGCCCGTCTTCGCACGGGGAGCGAATCTCATCCCGCCGCCCTTCGGCGGCGCAGGCGCATGGGACTGGCGCGCCGAGCTCGAGCGCTTCCGACGCACGGGCTTCAACATGGTGCGGGTGTGGGGCGGCGGCATCTATCTGCCCGACGCGTTCCACGACGCATGCGACGAGATGGGAATCCTCGTCTGGCAGGACTTCATGTTCGCGTGCGCGACCTATCCCGAGGACGAGCCGTTCGCATCGCTCGTCGCGCGCGAGGCCGCGCACCAGGTGCAGCGACTCTCGGCGCATCCGTCGCTCGCGCTCTGGTGCGGCGGCAACGAGGACATCCTCGCGTGGTGGAGCTGGGGCTGGAAGGAGCGGCTTGCCGCTGGCCAGTCGTGGGGCCTCGGCTACTGGACGCGCACGCTGCCCGACGCGGTGGCTGCGCACGACCCGGGCACGCCGTACTGGACCGAAAGCCCGTACTCGGGCTCGATGGAACTGCATCCGAACGACCCCGACCACGGCGACCGCCACACCTGGGACGCCGAGGCGAAGATCGAGGGCTACCGCACGGTCCTGCCGCGTTTCTCGAGCGAATTCGGCCACCAGTCTCCGCCGTGCTGGGCGACGGTGGTCGAGGACTGCATCGATCCCGCGTCGGCCCCCGCGGAGCCGAGCGCCGCGTGGTTCGTCGAGGCGATGCGGCTGCGGCAGAAGGCATGGGGCGGCGACGAGGTGCAGTACCGGCCGTTTCTCGAGGCACGGTTCCGTCCCGCGGCATCGGCGCGCGAGTATGTCGCGCAGACGCAGCACCTGCAGGCGCGCGCGATGGACATCGCCATGCGCTGGCTGCGCGCGGGCGCACCGCGATCGATGGGCGCCCTGATCTGGCAGTGGAACGATGTGTGGGCGGGACACTCGTGGTCGCTCGTCGACGCCGCGGGCCGCGCGAAGCCCGCGTGGCATGCGGTGCGTCGCGCGTGTGCTCCGCGCGCGCTTTCGATCGAGCCGACCGGCGGCTTCAGGCAGGGCGAGCCGGGAGCGCTCGAGGTCGTGCTGGCCGATGACCGCGCGTTCCGCGATCCAGGGTTCCTCGCACGAAGC
>JBJTOV010000096.1:0-3994 GCA_046074745.1 Planctomycetota bacterium
CAACCCGAGCTCGGTGCTGTGCACCGCGCGCGAGATCATCACGCTGTGGGTGTCGCGCATGGTGATGTTCAACCGCTACTTCCTCGGGCGCCTTCCGTTCAGGCATGTGTTCATCCACGCGATGATCCAGGACGGCCACGGCCAGAAGATGTCGAAATCGCTTGGAAACGGCGTGGATCCGCGCGACATCATCCACTCGCACGGCTCCGACGCCATGCGCTTCACGCTGGTGCAGATGGCGACCAACACGCAGGATGTGCGCCTGCCCGTCGATCTCGTCGACCCGCACTCGGGCGAGACCTTCACGCCGAAGTGGGCCGTGACGAGCTCGGGGTACACCGTGGCCGACGCCGTGCAGTCGTCGCCCAAGGACCCCGCGCGGAAGATGGTGTCGGGCTTCGGCGCCGCGACGGGCGTGGCCACGCCGACCGCCGACATGCCGCTCGCCCGCAACACCAGCGCGCGCTTCGATCTCGGCCGCAACTTCGCCAACAAGCTGTGGAACGCGTCGCGCTTCGCGATCGCGAACCTGTCGCAGTCGACCGTGGCGCCCGCGCAAGGCGCGGTGTCGGCGTCGGCGCTCATCGACCGCTGGATGCTGGCGCGGCTCGAGCTCGCGCTGCGCGAACTCGAGCGCGGCATCGCCGAGTACGAGTTCCACCGCGTGGCCGAGACGCTGTACGACCTCGTGTGGCGCGATTTCTGCGACTGGTATCTCGAGGGCATCAAGCCCACGGTGCGTGGCGACGCGGCGCAGCAGGCGATCCTGGCGTCGGTGCTCGACGCGCAGGTGCGCATGCTGCACCCCGTGTGCCCGTTCGTCACCGAGACGCTGTGGGACGCCGTGCAGGCGATCCGCCGCGGCGAGGTGCGCGGGCTTTCGCTGCCTGCCGCGGGCCTGTGCGCGTCGGCCGCGTGGCCCGTGGCGGCGGGTGGCATGGCGGACGCCGACGCCTTGGCGCAGTTCGCGCGGGTCCAGGCGCTGGTCGACGCCATTCGCAAGGTGCGCGGCGAGCGCCAGGTGCAGCCGAAGCGCCGCATCGTGCTCTGCGCGGGCGATTCGGTGCGCGCGCTGGTGGTTGCCGCGGGCGGGGTCGTCGAGACGATGGCGGGCCTCGAGAGCGTCGAGCCGTCGCCGGCGTCGCGTCCTGCGACCGCGGTCGCCATTCCCTTCGAGGGCAGCGAGATCCTGCTCGACGGCCTGGTCGACGCGGTCGACGCGGGCGCCGAGAAGACGCGGCTGTCGAAGCTGATCGCCGAGCGCGAGAAGCAGGCCGCGGGCATGCGGTCGAAGCTCGACAACGCGGGATATGTCGCGAAGGCGCCGCCCGCGGTGGTCGAGGAGACGCGGCGGAAGCTGGCCGAGGTCGACGCCGACATCGCGGCGGCGAAGGGCGCGCTCGCCGCGCTCGGCGGCTGAGCCCGCGCGGGGCGTTGATCGCACATCCTGCGGGGTTCGCGCGATTCCCTGCCGCCGCGGACAATCGCACGGGTAGACTGCGCCCGACCTCATCCGACGGCGCGCGTGCGCCGAAGGAAGGGCGGAGGAGTCCTCGTGGCCAGCCGAGCGACATTCCCGCTGCTCATCGCCCTCGCCGCAGGGCTTGGTTCCTGCTCGACCGTCGAGCCGCCGCCACAGGCCTCGCCCGCCGCGGTCGGAGCCGAGGCGCGCCGTCTCGATCCCCTGATCGAGCCATGGTCGTTCGGCACGAAGCGCGGCGAATGCATCGATGTCGGCACCCATCGCCTGCACTCGACCCTCGTCGACCCCGTGATCCGCGAGCGCATGCAGGTGTTCCTGCCCACCGCGCTCGACCACTACCGCAGCGCGCTCATCCCGCTGCCCGCGCCCGATGGTCCGATCGATGTCTACATCTTCGGCGAGCGCAGCGACTGGATGGCCTACACCCGCGAGCGGCTGCCGCACGAGGCGGCCATGTACGAGCGCATCGGCCGCGGCGGCTACACCATCGAGGGCGACGCGGTCCTCTTCGACATCGGCCGCTGGGACACCTTCACCATCGCGGCGCACGAGGGCTGGCACGCCTACACGCAGCGCGTGTTCCGCCATCCGCTGCCCGTGTGGCTCGAGGAAGGCATCGCGTGCTTCATGGAGGGCGTGCGCGGCGGCGTGAACGGCGCGCCGCCGACCTTCATTCCGTGGCGCAATGTCGAGCGCTTCAGCGAGCTGCGCGAGACGATGTCGCGCGAGCGCTTCGTGCCGCTCGAGGAGCTGGTGCAGGGCACGCCGCAGGACTTCCTGCGCGACAGCCGCCGCACGCTGCTCGGCTACTACGCGCAGACATGGGCGCTCGTCCACTTCCTCAACGAAGGTGAGGGCGGCCGCTACCGGAAGGGCCTCGAGCGGCTGCTCGACGACGCCGTGGCCGGCCGCATCTCGAGCACGATCTGGGAGTCGAGCCGCGCGGGAACGCGCAACGATCGCCGCATGGCGATCGGCCGACAGGTCGGGCCCGCCGTGCTGCGCGAGTACTTCGCCGAGGACCTGACGCGGCTCTCGGCCGAGTACCGCGCGTTCGTCGAGAAGGTGGTCGCGCGCGGGAATGGCGAGAAGATCTGGCGCGGGCTGAGCCCGCTCGCCGAGATGTCGCCCGCGCAGACGCCGGCCGCCCCCGCGCGCTAGCGCTTCCGTCACACGCGCGCGAGCGCGCCCGTTACACTCGCCGCGTGCTCAAGATCATCTCTGGCGAGTATCGCTCGCGCATCCTGCTGACGCCCGAGGGCGAGGACCGCACGCGCCCCATGGTGGCGCGCGTGAAGGAGTCGGTGTTCGCCATGCTGCACGGCTGGTTCAAGGGCGCGCGCGTCCTCGACCTGTTCGCGGGCGTGGGCACGGTGGGCATCGAGTGCGCAAGCCGCGGCGCCGCCGAGGTGGTGTGCGTCGAGCGTGACCGCGAGGTGTTCCGCTACCTCGAGCACAACATCGCCACGCTCGGCTGCGGCGATCGCGTGACCGCGGTGCAGGCCGACGCGCTCGGCCCGACGGCGATCGCGCGCAGCCCGAAGCCGGTCGACCTCGTCTTCATGGACCCGCCGTACGCGCTCATGGTCGAGCCCGCCACGCGCAAGCTGGTGCTCGACCAGGCCGCGCGCACCCGCGCGCTGTTCGCGCCGAAGGGCTTCCTCGTGCTGCGCACGCCCGTCGACCTCGAGGGCGACGAGCGCAGCCTGCCGGGCTTCCAGGGCCCCGAGAGCCACCGCTACAAGGACGACATGTGGGTCTACCTCTACATGCCCGACGGAGGCGCGGAGAAGGGCGATGCCTGAGCTCGGCGCGGCGCTGCCCGCGAGCGTGCGCGAGAAGTCGCGCGTCGAGCGGCTTGCGGGCGTGCCCGCGCTCGTCGTGCATCCGTCGTTCGGCGAGGGCGGCGACGGCGCGCCTGCGCCCGCGCTTGTCTGGATGCACGGCCGCACGGCGAGCAAGGAGCTCGACCCGGGCCGATTCCTGCGCCTTGTGCGCGCGGGCATCGCGACGGTGTCGCTCGATCTGCCCGGGCACGGCGAGCGCCACGACGACCTGCTGCAGCAGCCCGAGCGCACGCTGGCCGCGGTCGAGCAGATGGCGGGGGAGATCGACGGCGTCGTCGAGTCGATGCGCGCGTCGGGCCTCTTCCGCATGGACCGGCTCGCGCTCGGCGGCATGAGCGCGGGAGGCATGGCGGCGCTGGTGCGGCTGTGCAGCCCGCACGGATTCCGCGCGGCCTGCGTCGAGTGCACCACGGGTTCGTTCGCCTGGCAGCGTCACCGCGCGATGTACGAGCCGCAGCGCGCGGCGCGGCTCGACCCGATCGCGCACCTCGACGCGTGGCGGCCGATTCCGCTGCTCGTCCTGCACAACGAGCTCGATGCGTGGATCGCGGCCGACGGCCAGCGCGAGTTCGCCGAGGCCGTGCGTGCGCGCGGGCCCGCGGGACTCGTCGAGATGCATGTCTACGGCGAGACGGGCGCGCCCCACGAGCACGCGGGCTTCGGG
>JBJTOV010000097.1:0-3703 GCA_046074745.1 Planctomycetota bacterium
GCGACCTCGGGCGCGATCGAGCCGATCGGCGCGATCGGCGGGCTGATCGAGCCGGGCGGCGAGCGCCGCATCCGGGTGCGCGTCGAGCCGTGGGGCTACGGGCCCAAGCAGGAGCGCATCGACTTCCGCATCGACGGACGCCGCACCGCGGGTGGCGTGGCGATCGGCTTCGACATCGCGGGCGGGCTGCGCTCGCGCCCGGGCGTGGTGATCCGGCCCGAAGGCCGCGGCAAGAAGGCGATCGACATCGAGCGCGTCGGGCCCGACGGCGATTTCCTCGGCGAGCCGTTCGAGATCATGACCGTCGTGCCGCCCGTGGCCGACATCTACGAGACCGAACAGCCCGGGCGCGCGGTGATCGAGATCGACTTCGCCGCGATCGACGAGCTGGCCGCGGGCGCCGACGCGCGCGCGAACCCCGCGTTCGAGTTCGTGGAGACGCGCAAGGGCTGGCGCTGGAGCACCTGCGAGCTGGTGGTGCAGACGGGTGTCGAGGGCTGCGCCGAGCTGCGGGTGCGCGTGAAGAACAACTGAGCGCGGGGGTCGGCCCCGCGCCCAGCGTGCGTTCGTTCAGCCGTTCGTGCGCGACGCGCTGGTCAGCACATCTCGACCAGCATGGTCACCGCGTTTCCGCCGCCAAGGCAGAGCGAGCAGATGCCGCGCTTGCCGCCCGTGCGCTTCAGCTGGTGGACCAGCGTGACGAGCACGCGCGCGCCGCTGGCGCCGATCGGGTGGCCGAGCGCCACGCCGCCGCCGCAGATGTTCAGCTTCGACTCGGGAATGCCGAGCGGCTTGATGTCGGCGAGGACCTGCGCGGCGAACGCCTCGTTGATCTCGAAGAGGTCGATGTCGGCCACCGTCAGGTTGTTCGCGGCCAGGATGCGCTCGATGCCGATCTTCGGCGCGTAGAAGAGCTCCTTCGGCGCCACTCCCGCGGTGTTCGCGTCGACGATGCGCGCGATCGCCTTCGAGCCCGTCTTCTTCAGGCCTTCCTCGCTCATCACGAGAACCGCCGCGGCGCCGTCCGAGATCTGGCTCGCGTTGCCGGCCGTGGCCGAGCCTTCCTTGCCGAACGCGGGCTTCAGCTTGGCCAGGCCGTCGGCGGTCGAGTCGCCGCGGATGCCCTCGTCGGCGTCGACGCCCGCCTTCGCCATGCACTGCTCGGCGCTGAGCGCGACCATCTCGGCCTTGAAGTGCCTGCCGCGGTGGCGGCGGCGGCGCGCTGGTGGCTCTGCGCGGCGAAGCGGTCCTGGTCCTCGCGGGTCACGCCGTGCTTCGACGCGATGAAGTCGGCGGCGCAGCCCATCGCCCACTTCTCGAAGGCGCAGGTCAGGCCGTCGGCCGCCATGTGGTCCTGCATGGTGGCGGGGCCGTACTTCACGCCGCCGCGCATCTGCATCATGTGGGGCGCGAGGTCCATGTTCTCGATGCCGCCCGCGAGGACGACATGGTTGTCGCCTGCGCGCACCGAGCGCGCGGCCTGCATCACGGCCTCGAGGCCCGAGCCGCACACCTTGTTCACGGTGACCGCGCTGATCGTCTCGGGCAGGCCCGAGAGGATCGCCACCTGGCGCGCGGGGTTCTGCCCGACGCCCGCCTGCAGCACATTGCCCATGATGCACTCGTCGACATGCGCGGCGGCGCCCGGGCAGTCGGCGAACAGCGCCTTCGCGACATACGAGCCGAGGACGGGGGCGGGGACCTTGGCGAGGCCGCCCATGAACTTCCCGATCGGGGTGCGGCGGGCGGCGACGATGTAGGCGGCGGGGCGGGCGGACATGGCGGTTCCTCTGGTCGTGCGCGGGGCGTTCGAATCGGTCTCGAATGGGGCGCGGGCCGTCTGCACAAGCCCGCGCGGGGGCGCCGATGATAGCGGGGCGCGGCGGGGGGCTCCCGCCCGCGGAAAGAGCCCTATGCCGACGCAGCACGACTTCTCCGAGAACCTGATGAGCCTCCAGAGCCACATCCTGCTCGAGGAGGCGAAGCACCCGTCGGCGAGCGGCGACTTCACCTGGATCATCAGCGCGATCTCGCTGGCGGCGAAGTCGATCGCGAACCATGTGCGCCGTGCGCGCCTTTCGGGCGCGATCGGCAAGTTCGGCGAGACGAATGTGCAGGGCGAGGAGCAGCAGAAGCTCGATGTGATCGCGAACCGCGCCATCATGCGCTGCCTTGGCACGCGCGCGTCGGTGGCGGTGCTTGCGAGCGAGGAGGACGACGAGCCGACCATCCTGCGCAAGGGCTCGGACGGAGGCAAGTACTGCGTGCTGTTCGATCCGCTCGACGGAAGCTCGAACCTCGACACGGGCGTCGGCGTGGGCACGATCTTCTCGATCCTGCGCAACGATCCGCATATCGCCGACGCGCAGGAGACGGTGTGCCAGCCGGGCACGAGCCAGGTCGCCGCGGGCTATGTGCTGTACGGTTCGTCGACGATCTTCGTGCTGACGACCGGCAACGGCGTGGCGCTGTTCGAGCTCGATCCGTTCATCGGGTCGTTCCTGCTCGTGAAGGACAAGGTGCGCATGCCCGCCGCGAACAAGGTGTACTCGGTGAACGAGGCGTACGCGTCGACCTTCCCCGAGGGCTACCAGCGCTACCTGTCGTGGGCGCACGCGAACGGGTATTCGTCGCGCTACATCGGATCGATGGTGGCGGATGTGCACCGCACGCTGCTCACGGGCGGAGTCTTCATGTACCCGCCCACCAAGAAGAACCCCGAGGGCAAGCTCCGCTACCTCTATGAGGCGAGCCCGATGGCGTTCATCATCGAGCAGGCGGGTGGGCTTGCGTACTCGGGCAGTCGGCGGACGGTCGAGCATGCCCCGCGCAAGGTGCACGAGCGGGTGCCTGTGCTGCTTGGGTCGAGCGGCGAGGTGGCGAAGGTTCAGGAGTTCCTGGGCTGAGCGGGGGCGCGGGTGTGATCGAGTGCCGCGGGCGTGATCGAGTGCCGCGGGCGTGACCGCGCGCCGCGGTTGGTAGGCTGTCGCCATGCCGGGCCAGTCCGTCGTCCATGTCGTTGGATCGATGATGATCGACCGCGTTGCGCGCGTGCGGGAGATTCCGCGGCCGGGCGAGACCGTGGCCGCGGTGTCGACGGCGACTTTCGCGGGCGGAAAGGGCGCGAACCAGGCGGCGGCGGCTGCGCGTTGTGGCGCGCGCGTGCGCATGCTCGGGCGGACCGGCGCGGACGGCGCGTTCATTCGGGATGCGTTGCGCGAGGCGGGCGTCGATGTCCGCGCGGTGCGAGCCGACGATCCGCGCTCGGGTGCGGCGACGGTGGTGGTCGCCGAGAGCGGCGAGAACGCGATCGTGATCGCGCCGGAGTCGAACCGACGAATCGCGCCCGGCGACATCGAGCGCTTCCTCGCGAGGGCGCGTGAAGGCGAGATCGTGCTGTTCCAGAACGAGTGCTCGGCGCTCGAGGAGGGGATCGTGCTTGCGGGCGTGCGCGGGATGCGGGTGTGGCTGAACGCCGCCCCGTCCGATGCGCGGCTCGCGGCGCTTCGCTACGAGAAGCTCGCGGGGCTGATCGTGAACGAGACCGAGGCCGAGGCGCTGACCGGCGAAGGCGATCCGCGCCGCGCGCTCGAGGCGCTCGCGGCGCGCATGCCGGGCGGGATGGTCGTCGTCACGCTCGGCGCGCAGGGCGCGATCGCGTGGAGCGGGGGGCGCGGGCACGCGCATCGCGGCTTCGTCGTCG
>JBJTOV010000098.1:0-10745 GCA_046074745.1 Planctomycetota bacterium
GCGGTTGCAGCGCGATGGCGTGGTGCGGGGGCGACGGCGGCTTCGTGGGTCGCTCGTTGAGTGCGAGCAGGGCGTGATCGACGGCGAGACGCTGCGGGCGCGGGTGGCGTCGTGGCGGGGGCATGCGCTGCACGCGTCGAACGGTTCGTTTGCGGATCGGGTGATTCTCGAGGAAGGCTGCGGCGAGGTGCTTGGGCTCGCGGTCTGATGCGGTACGCTGGCGCCGGCCTCGATCCGAATACGACGAATCGCGTGTTGCGCGGCGGCTCGTGGAACAACGACACGAACAACGTGCGCTCCTCCAACCGCAACAACAACACGCCCGGCAACACGAACAACAACAACGGGTTCCGTGTCGCGAGTACCCGGGACCGCGCCGTGAGGTTTCAGCGCGAGGACCACGCCTCGAGCCGTCGCGAGTGATCGCGCGGGTACGGCGCAACAGGTCAGGGGTCCAGGGTCGGGGCCAGGGTTCGGGCTTGCTTCGAGCACCCCGACGCCCGAAGACGAGAACGCCACCGCGCGCCGGGAACCCGGCCGGCGGCGGCATGGGCCGCAGAGGCGCGCATCGCGGTCGTCGCGCGTTCGGCATGCGGCGCGTCGATCGCGAGGGCGTCGGCAAGCCTACGCGTGCGGCTCTATGCTCCAATCCCGCTCGCGCGAACGGTCGCGCCCGCGATCCGCGTTCGCGCGGTCGAGCCTCGTCCGCGCCTTGGAGCTTCCATGCGTCACCTCGCCGCCGCCTTCGCAGGAGCCATCGTCGTCTTCTTCTGGGGATTCCTCGGCTACGCCGCGCTCGGAATCTGGGACTTCGCGTATCCGACCACGCCCGCCGACGCGGCGATCGTCGAGGCGCTTGATGCGGGGCTCGCCGAAGACGGCGCGTACTTCCTGCCCTCGATGCCCGACAGTTACATGAGCGACAGCACCGATCCCGCGGCCGTCGCCGCCAACAAGTCGTTCGAGGAGCGGCTGGCCAAGGGGCCGATCGCGCTCGTCCTGTTCAGGAAAGAGGGAATGGCGCCGATGGCGGCGTCGGAACTGGTGCGTGGGTTCGCGATCGAGTTCGGCGCCGCGCTCCTTCTCACCTGCCTGATCTCGGCGGCGAAGGGCGGGGTGCGCGGGCGCATCTTCTTCGGCTTCACCGTGGCCCTGTTCGCCGCGATCGCCTGCTGGGGCGTGGCGGGCAACTTCTTTCACCTGCCGCTGGCCTACATGTACGCGAACATGGCCGATGTCGTGATCGGCTGGACGCTGGCCTCGGTCGCGATCGCGGTCGTCCTCGGACGCGGCCGCGGCACGGTACCCTCCGCGGCATGACGAGCCCCGCGTCCCCGGCCACCAAGTTCCAGGCCCCCAAGGGAACCCGCGACTTCTACCCCGCCGATCTCGCCGTGCGCCGCCACATCGAGGCGGCGTGGCGCTCGGCGTCGGTCGACTGCGGCTTCGACGAGGTCGAGGGCCCGACCTTCGAGCACCTCGAGCTGTACACGGCGAAGTCGGGCGAGGGCATCGTGAACGAGCTGTTCTCGTTCCGCCGCGCGGGTGGCGAGAACGACTACGCGCTGCGGCCCGAGTTCACCCCCACGCTCGCCCGCATGGTGGCGGCGCGCGCGGGCTCGCTGCCTGTGCCCGTGAAGTGGTTCGCCATTCCGAACATGTTTCGCGCCGAGCGCCCGCAGCGCGGCCGGCTGCGCGAGTTCGGGCAGTGGAATGTCGACGCGTGCGGCGTCGAGGGCGCGGCCGCCGATGTCGATGTCATCGCCTGCGCGGTGCTCGCGCTCGAGCGTCTGGGCCTGTCGCCCAAGGATGTGCAGGTGCGGCTTTCGCACCGCGTGGCCATCGCGCGCATGCTCGGCGCGCTCGGCGTGAGCGACGAGAAGGCGGGCGAGGCGATGACCCTGCTCGACCGCCGCGACAAGCTGAAGCCCGAGGAGTTCGCGGCGCGCGCCAACGCGCTCGGCCTTTCCGACGACGGCGTGGCCCGCTTCGACATTGCCGCCCGCGCCACGGCGCCGCTGTCGGCGCCGATCGGCGAGCTTGCCGCGCGGATCGGCATCGCCGAGGCCGAGCTCGCGGCCATCGACGAGGTGCGCGCCTGCGCCGCGCGGGTGGGAATCCTCGAATGGTGCGCGGTCGATGTGGGCATCGTGCGCGGGCTCGCCTACTACACGGGCACGGTGTTCGAGGTCCACGAGATCTCGGGCGCCGAGCGCGCGGTGGCGGGGGGCGGGCGCTACGACGGGCTGGTCGAGCTCTTCGGCGGCCCGAAGATGCCCGCCTGCGGCTTCGGCATGGGCGATGTGGTGCTGGCAAACATCCTGCGCGACCGCAAGCTGCTGCCCGAGGACGGCGCGGCGCTCCTGCCGCGGCCCGACGCGTTCGTGATCTCGGCGGGCGGCGACGCGGCCGAGGCCGAGCTGCCGCGGCTCTTGATGATGCTGCGCCGCGAGGGGCTGCACGCCCGTTCGAGCGCGCGGGCCACCCGCAATGTCGGCAAGCTGCTGGGCGACGCGGGCAAGGCGCGCGCGCGGTTCGCGGTCATCCTCGGCGCCGAGCTCGCCGAGGGGGCGGTCGCGCTCAAGAACCTCGACACGGGTAGCCAGGACAAGGTTCCGCTTGCGAGCCTCGTGGCCCATCTGCGCGGCGGCTGAAAAACACCGCGGCGTTCCCGGCCTCGCCCCTCCAGACGGACTCCGATTTCGGGCAAAGCTTGCCGAATCCGCGTTCAGGCGTGGTTCTCGGACCTTTCTTTATCGACGAAACCACGGGTGTCCACTTCACCATTGGCCGTGATTTGGTCGATCTCCAAGCGGTTTTCCGTCTCGGTCGGAGGTCTTCGGTTCATGGCGTTCGGACTTTTTCGTCCCCAGCCCTCTCCTGTGCTCGTCGACTTCGGCAGCGCGGGCGTGAAGCTGCTTCAGGTTTCGCCCGGCGACAAGGCCGAGGCGACGGGGGCCGCTTATATCCCGATCCCCGACGAGAGGCGAACCCAGCCCGTTGAGGCGCGCCTCGACCACATCGCCCGCGAGCTGCCCGCCGCCATGAAGCGCGGCGGCTTCCGTGGCAACCGCGTGCTGCTCGCGCCTTTCTCGCAGCACATGCTCGTCAACCATGTCGGCGTGCCGCAGGCCGAGGCGAACCGCGTCGAGCTCGTCTCGCGCACGCAGGTCGCCGTGGCGCTCGGGTGCGACCCCGCGTCGCTCGTGGTGCGGCCCGTCGAGGTGTGCGAGACCAGCCGCGACGGCCAGCCCAAGCTCGAGGTGATCGTGTTCGCCATGTCGCGCGACGATGTGATGCGCTATGTCGAGCTCTTCAAGCGCGTCAAGCTCAGCGTGGCGGGCCTGCACGGCGAGATCCACGCGCTCGTGCACGCGTTCGACCACATGAACCGCCGCGACGAGGACGCGAACCTGACCTCGATGTACCTCGACCTTGGCTACGGCAGCACGAAGGTCGCGATCTGCCACGGCCTGAACCTGGTGTTCGCCAAGTCGGTCGCCATCGGAGGCCGCACCCTCGACGCGCGGATCGCCGAGACACGCCGCATCGGCATCGCCGAGGCGCGGCACCTGCGCCTGACCGAAGGCGTGAGCGCGCCCCGCGCCGAACGGCCCGCCGCCGTGCCCGAGGAGGGCATGGCGCTGCTGCGCGCCGCGGTCGCGCAGGCCGAGCCCGCGGCGCCCGCTCCCGCCGCACGCGCCGTCGCCTCGGTGGGCGACATCGCGCGCGAGGCCGTCGAGAGCCTGGCCGACGAGATCGCGATGTGCACGCGCTACCACAGCGCGCTCTTCCGCGAGCGCCGCGTCGACCGCGTGATCTTCGTGGGCGGCGAGTCGCGCGATGTGGGCCTGTGCCAATGGCTCGCGTCGCGCCTGCGGCTTCCCGCGAAGGGCGCCGACCCGCTGGCCCGCTTCATGGCCAGCACGCCCGCTCCCGCGGGTCTTCCCGACCCGGGACTTCCGCACCCCGGCTGGGCCGTCGCGTGCGGCCTCGCGTCCTGCCCCGCCGATCTCTAGCCGAAACCCTCGGACTTCCGTTCCGCAAGCAACGAGCAGCACCACATGGCAACCTCTTCGAGCTTCCTACCCGACGACTATGTGCGCGACGCGCGCGACCGACGGAGCAGCATCATCGCCCTCGCGCTGTTCCTCATCGTGATGGGCGCCGTGTTCGCAGCCTTCCTGGTCACCAACCGCCAGTGGGAGGATGTGCGCGTCGCCCAGCAGTACATCAACGACGCGACCGAGAAGGCCGCCAAGGAGATCGAGGAGATGCGCAACCTCGAGAAGATGCGCGCGCAGATGGTCGAGAAGGCCGACCTCGCGCGCAGCCTGATCGAGCCTGTGCCGCGCTCGGTGCTGATGGCCACGCTGATCAACACCATGCCTGAGAACCTGTCGCTGCTCGAGCTCGAGCTGCGCAGCGAGGAGGTCAAGGCGCCGAAGACTCCCGCCACCGCGCCGAAGGGCGATCCGCGCGCGCGCCGCACCGCGGCGCCCGGCGCCGCCGCCGCCGCTCCCAAGCCCGAGGCGAGCCGTCGCCGCGTCACCGTGAACGCCACGGGCATCGCGCCCGACGACCTCGATGTCAGCCGCTGGATGACCGGCCTCTCGCGCGTGCCGTTCCTGTCGGGCATCCGCCTCGAGGTCAGCGAGGAGAAGGAGGTCGCGGGCGTGACCATGCGCCAGTTCAAGATCTCGATGCGCATCGAGCCCGAGGCCGATGTGCGCGGCTGGGCGGGCATCGACGAGATCAAGGCCCCCCGCAATCCGATCGGCGGCGGCGCGGCAGGCAAGGTCGCCGAGGAGGCGAAGCCGAAGGCGAGCATCGTGCCGACCAATCCCGCGCCCGCGGCGCCGAAGCAGGAGATCGTGGACGGCGGCAGCGTGTCGCCCGCGCTTCTCAACGAAGAGGAGGACAACCAGTGAGCTCACCCCGTGGATTCCGCGACCTTGCGTTCGTGGCGGTGCTGGTCGCCGTGCCCGTGGCCGCGTACTTCTTCGTGTACAAGCCGCGCAACGAGCAGATCGCCCGCGCGCGCGAGGAAATGCGCGTCAAGGAAGCGCGCCTGGCCGACCTGCGCAAGCTCACCGCGCGCATCGGCGACCTCGGCCGCGAGATCGCCGAGCGCGAGGAGGAGCTCGAGAAGCTCAACCAGAAGCTGCCCGACCGCGAGGGCGTCGACCGCATCCTCGAGCAGGTCACCCAGCTCGCCATGCGCTCGAACCTGGCCGTGCGCTCGATCAAGGGCGAGCGCATCGCCGCCGCCGGCCCCGCGCTCGAGCTGCCGCTCAAGACGGTGATGGAGGGCGACTTCGAGGGCTTCTACCAGTTCCTGCTCGATGTCGAGAGCCTGCCGCGCATCACGCGCATCAACGGGGCCAAGATCACCAAGCTCGGCTTCGACAAGCGCGATTCGCGCGGCGAGGAAGAGGAGATCCCCGAGGGATCGATGCGCGCCGAATTCACCCTCAGCATCTACTTCAACGGCGACCCCAAGCTCGCCGCGCCAGGAGGTCAGCGATGACAGGCATGCCCGGATCAGGCGGCGAGCGCGGATCGTTCCAGCCGGTGGACGACGAGCAGCAGATGCCCATGTCGTACACCGACGCGGACGCGGGCGACAACCTGACGATCGCCACGGGAGGCTCGCGGCGGCGGCTCGGCTTCGGCGTGATGCTGTTCCTCGTCTTCCTCGCCATCGCCGCGGTCAGCCTCTATGTCATGCGCTCGATCGGAAGTTCGGGCGGCGTGGCGCCGCCGTCGGATGCGAACAAGATGGTCGAGACCTTCCTCACCGAGCGCGCCAAGGCCGCGGAGGTGAAGCTGCCGCCCGACCTGCTCAACACCGACGGCTACACCGCGCTGCAGGTGAAGGCCGAGGAGCTGCGCAAGAACCCGTTCGTGCTTTCGGGCGTGCCGCAGCCCGAGCGGCCTGCGTCCACGGCGCTGATCACCCCGACCACACCCGCGCCGACGGGCGAGCAGCCCACGGCGCCCGTGGCTGCGCCGCGCGATGACCGCGGCCAGCGCGCCGCGCAGTGGGCGACCGAGGTCGACAAGGCCGCTGCGGCGATCAAGCTCGGCTCGACGCTGATCGGCGCCACGCCCGCGGGCTCGATGGTCAGCGTGAACGGCCGCGTGCTGCGCGTGGGCGACAAGCTCGACCTCGCGAAGCCCGCCATGAGCTTCGTGGTCACCGAGATCACCACCGAGGGCGCGGGCTTCATCGCGCGCAACGAGGCGATCGGGGCCGAGCGCACGGTCTTCGTGCGCGTCAGCCAGAAGGAGTAGGGGAAACGAGATGGGGCGATTCAACATCGACGACATCCTGCGCAAGCTCGGCGAGCCGAATCCGTCGGCGCCGGTCGAGCGCGTGCCTCAGCCCGGCGCGGACGGCGCTCGCCAGCCCGTCGGAGCAGGGCTGCCTGCCGACGCCACGCGCAGCGAGATGGCCCCTCCGCAGCCTGCCCCCGAGCCGACGCGGTTCGACTGGAGCGGCCCCTTGGCCGCGGCCAACGCCGAGCCGCCCGCGGCGGAAGCCGTGAACGCTGCGGCAGAAGCCGCGAACCCCGCGGCGGCCGTGAACGATGCGCGCGCCCAGTCGCCGGCCACGAAGCCCGCGGGTGACGGTGCCGCTCCGCCTGCCGGCGGCGCGGGATTCTCCGGCTCGCGCCCGCCCGCGGTGCCGAACCGCGGGGCGTCCGCGCAGCAGTTCACGCCCGCGCCCGCGCGCCCCTCGTCGTCAGGCCCGTCGAACGACGGGATGCAGGACCTCTATGTGCCCGACGAGCCCGAGTCGCACGGCAGCGACCTCGAGTCGATCCTGGCCCAGCGCGGCATCGCGAGCGCCGAGCAGCTCTTGACCGCGCAGCGCATCCAGAAGCAGGCGCCCGGCCGCAAGATCCTCGAGATCCTGAAGGAGCAGGGCTGCAACGAGCGCGCGGTGCAGGGCGTGATCGCCGAACTCGAGGGCATGATCTTCGTCGCCATCGATCCGAAGGCGCCGAACGCGTTCGACCACGAGCTGGTCGCGAAGCTGTCGCAGGAGTTCTGCCGCACGAACCTGGTGCTTCCGCTCGGCCGCGACGGCGGCCGCATCACGGTGGCCACGCCGAACCCCGACGATGTGTTCCTGCTCGAGGAGGTGCGCCGCAGGCTTGGCTCGCCCTCGGCGCGCCATGTGCTGGCGACCCCGAGCGACATCACGAACGCGCTGCAGTCGGTCGTCGAGGCCCACGCGCACCGCGAGAGCGAGGACTTCGACCTCGACGCCATCCTGGCGGGCGTGGGCGAGGAAGAGGATGTCGAGGTCGAGAAGGAGGATGTGAACGAGCGCGACCTCGAGGCCGAGGCCGAGAGCTCGCCCGTCGTCCGCTATGTGAACCACATCCTGCAGAGCGCGCTCAAGGACGGCGCCAGCGACATCCACATCGAGCCCGACGAGACATCGGTGAAGGTGCGCTTCCGCATCGACGGCGTGCTGTTCGAGGCGATGACGCCGCCGAAGAAGATGCATGCGGCGCTCACGAGCCGCATCAAGATCATGTCGAACCTCGACATCGCCGAGCGACGCCTGCCGCAGGACGGCCGCATCCGAGCCACGGTGCTCGGCCGCAAGCTCGACCTGCGCGTCTCGACGGTCCCCACGCCGAAGGGCGAGAAGACCGTCATGCGTATCCTCGACAGCCGCTCGATCTCGGTGTCGCTCGACGACCTCGGCTTCGGCGAGGACACGCTGACCATCTGGAAGAACCAGATCGACCAGCCGCACGGCATCATCCTGGTGACGGGCCCCACCGGCAGCGGCAAGACCACCACGCTCTACGCGTCGATCCGCCAGATGGACACGCGGCGCATGAATGTGTCGACCGTCGAGGATCCGATCGAGTACAACCTGGCGGGCATCACCCAGATCCAGACGCACGAGAAGATCGGCATGACCTTCGCGCGCGCGCTGAAGAGCCTGCTGCGTCAGGACCCCGATGTGATCATGGTCGGCGAGATCCGCGACCAGGAGACCGCGCACACCGCGATCCAGGCCGCGCTCACGGGCCACCTGGTTCTCTCGACCCTGCACACGAACGACGCGCCCAGCTCGGTGACGCGCATGATCAACATCGGCATCGAGCCGTTCCTCGTGGGCGCCGCGCTGAACGGCGTGCTGGCGCAGCGACTGGTGCGCCGCATCTGCAAGCACTGCGGCGAGGAGAAGGAGATCCCCGACGACATGCGCGAGATGCTGCTCGTGCACGGCATCGACCGCCCGACGCTGCGCATCGGCCAGGGCTGCTCGGCCTGCCGCCAGACGGGCTACACGGGCCGCCTCGGCCTCTACGAACTGCTCGTCCTCGACGACTTCCTGCGTGACAAGGTCGCGGCGAACCCGAATGTCGTCGAGTTCCGCCGCCTGTGCATCGAGCGCGGCATGACCACCCTGCGCGACGACGGCTTCGCCAAGGTGCGCGATGGCCGCACCACCGTCGAGGAAGTGCTTCGCGTGACCGAAGCCACGATCTAGCGCAGCGGCCGCACGGCTGCTGCCGAACCCGCAAGTCCCTTCCGCAGGCCGCCGAGTTCCCTCGGCGGCCTGCGGTGTTTCGGCGAGGGCCGCGGGGTCAGCGGCAGGGGCCCCAGCGGTCGAGCACGATCGCGAGATCGGCGGCGTTCACCACGCCGTCGTTCGTGATGTCGGCTGCCTCGAACACGCCGACAGGGCCCCAGAAGCTCAGCACGACGCTGAGGTCCGCGCCGCCGACGATTCCATCGCCATTGAGGTCGCCGATGCACTGGCAGGCATCGGGCACGCCGTCGCCGTTGATGTCGGGAGCGCCCGCCGCGATCTCGCACGCGTCGAGAAGGGCGTCGCCGTCGCAGTCGCCGCCTGCGCCCGTCGCGATCTCGTAGGCGTCGGGGATGCCGTTCGCATTGCAGTCGGCCTGGCATGCGTCGGGCTGGCCGTTGCCATCGACATCGGGCGCACCCGCCGCGATGTCGCACGCGTCGGGGATGCCGTTCGCGTTGCAGTCGGGCGCGGCGCCCGACTTGATCTCGTAGGCGTCGGGAACGCCGTTCGCGTTGCAGTCGGTCTCGCAACCGTCGGGAACGCCGTTGCCGTTCACATCGGCGCTCGTGCCCGAGGCGATGTCGCATGCGTCGGGCAGCCCGTTGGAGTTGCAGTCCGGCGCGCCAGCGGCAATGTCGCACTCGTCGGGCGAGCCGTTCGCGTCGCAGTCGGTCGAAGCGCCGCTCGAGATGTCGAATTCGTCGGGGTTGCCGTTCGCGTTGCAGTCGGCCTCGCACTCGTCGGGAGTGGCGTTGCCGTTGTCGTTCTGGCTTGTGCCGTTCGCGATGTCGAGAGTCGGGCGTGCCGTTCGCGTTGCAGTCGGGCACGAGGTTGTTCGCGAGCGCGTACGCATCGGGGATGCCGTCCGAATCGCAGTCGGGCTCGCACGAATCGGGAATGCCGTTGTCGTTGATGTCGTTCGCAGCGCCGCCCGCGATGTCGCACTCGTCGGGCACGCCGTTGGCGTTGCAGTCCTGGCTCGTGCCCAGCCCGATGTCAGCGCCATCGCAGACCCCATTGTCGTTGCAGTCGGTGCCCGAGCCGAAGATGTTGCCGCCGTTGTTCTGCCAGTAGCCCTCGAAGTCGCCGGGCGAGTTGCCGCAGAAGGTGGTGGCTGAGACTGCCGGGTAGGTGCATGAGCCGTTCGGGTTGAAGAATGCGCCGCCTGTCGTGGCGACATTCGATGCGAACAGGCAGTTCGTGACGGGCAGCTGCCAGCAGCAGCCGCAGTTGTTCATGTAGACGGCGCCGCCCCGCTCGGCGATGTTGCCATAGAAGGTGTTGCCGTCGAGCTGCGAGTTGTACATGCAGTTTCCGTTGAGCCAGATTCCTGCGCCCTCTGAGAACGCGAGGTTCAGGTTGAACACGCAGCCGGAGACAGTCAGCCGCCGCACGCAGCTTGCATGGATTCCCGCACCCGAGATTCCCGTGTTCTTCTCGAATCGGCAGCTCGTGAATGCGATTGGATAGTCGTTGCCATTCCACTGGTAGTAGGCGGCTGCGCCGTACTGGGCGCTGTTGCCCACGAAGGTGCAGTTCGCGCAGTTGAGATTGAGGGCATTCCGATGGATCGCGCCGCCAGAGGTCGAGTTGCCGTCTGCGAGGTTGTTGGTGAACGAGCAGTTCGAGAAGCTCGCCTGGTCGGTGTAGCCGCTTTCGATGCGAACTGCGCCGCCTTGCGCGGTTCCTGCGGGAGCAGACGCGTAGTTCGAGGAGAACCCGCATCCGCTCCAGCTCGAACCGTAGCACCAGATCGCGCCGCCATACGCGCCGCCGCCGCTCGCGTAGTTCGCGTTGAAGGTGCAGTTCGTGAAGCTCTCGAACGCGTAGCCCCAGATCGCGCCGCCGGAGACCGTGCTGCCCGAGGTCGAGCGGACATAGTTCCCGACGAACTGAACACTCGTCATCGGCCCGCCGGTGTTGCCGCTGACGGATCGAATCGCGCCTCCGTAGCACTCCCCAGACGCGTTGATGCAGCGATTGGACTCGAAGACAGTGTTGGTGATGGCGCCGTTGTATCCGCAACGCACTGCGCCACCCTCGAACCGAGCCTGATTGTCGCGGAACAGCGAGTCGGTCGCGGTGAACTGCGAGTCGGTGTAGATCGCGCCACCGTTGTCAGGGGTCGTGTTGCCAATGAAGTCGCAGTCCGTGCTACCGACGGGTCCGCCAGCGC
>JBJTOV010000099.1:0-3071 GCA_046074745.1 Planctomycetota bacterium
GGCCCTTGATCTCCTGGCAGAGGACATCGAACACGACGGGCATGCCTGCCTGCAGCGTGTTCTTGCCCTTGACCATCGAGTCGTAGATCTTGGTGCGGCCCTCGACATCGTCGCTCTTGACGGTGAGAAGCTCCTGCAGCACATACGCCGCGCCGTAGGCCTCGAGCGCCCACACTTCCATCTCGCCGAAGCGCTGGCCGCCTGTGCGGGCCTTGCCGCCGAGCGGCTGCTGGGTGATCAGGCTGTAGGGGCCCGTGGAGCGGGCGTGGATCTTGTCGTCCACCAGGTGGTGCAGCTTCAGGATGTACATGAAGCCCACGGTGGTGCGCTGGTTGAACGGCTCGCCCGTGCGGCCGTCGAAGAGCTGGATCTTGCAGTTCTTCGGCATGCGGGCGAGCAGCTCGCGCGGCGCGCCCGGCTCCTTGCCGGTCTTCTCGAAGTCGGCGAGGCGCTTCTCGACATGGCGGTTCGCGTCGTCGATGGCGGCGAAGATCTCGCTCTCATGCGCGCCGTCGAACACGGGCGTCACGGCCTGGAAGCCGAGCACCTGCGCCGCCCAGCCGAGGTGAACCTCGAGGATCTGGCCGACATTCATGCGGCTCGGCACGCCCAGCGGGTTCAGGAGGACATCGACGGGGGTTCCGTCCTCCATGTACGGCATGTCCTCCTCGGGCACGATGCGGGCGATGACGCCCTTGTTGCCGTGGCGGCCCGCCATCTTGTCGCCGACCGAAAGCTGGCGCTTGGTCGCGAGGTAGACCTTGACCATCTCGAGCACGCCCGAAGCGAGCTCGTCGCCGCGCTTCATGTGGTCGAGCTTGCGGGTCTTCTCGGCGGCGATCGCCTGGATGCGCGGCCAGAACTGGCCGTAGACGACCTTCGCCTGCTCGCGCGCCTCGGCGCTGCCCTTCATCCACTTGTCGTTGAAGCCGTCGATCTGCTCGACGATGACCTCGGCGATGTCGCTCGCACCGACCTTCTGGCGCGTCGACGGATCGACCATCTCGGTGCCGAGGATGCGGTTGATCTCGCCGACCATCTTCTTGAAGAGCTCGATGCGCTTCTGATCCATCATGGCGCGGTAGTCGGCCATGTCCTTCTCGAGCTGCTTCTTCTGCTCGGGGCTCTGGTGCATGCGGCGGCTGAACCGCTTGGCGCCGATCACCACGCCCTCGGTGCCCGCGGGCACCTCGAGCGAGTCGTTCTTCACATCCTCGCCCGCGCGTCCGAAGATCGCGTGGAGCAGCTTCTCCTCGGGGCTGAGCTCGCTCTTCGACTTGGGCGAGACCTTGCCGACGAGGATGTCGCCGGGGCCGACGCGCGCGCCGAGGCAGATCACGCCGTTCTCGTCGAGGTTGCGCAGGGCCTTCTCGCTGACATTCGGGATGTCGCGCGTGAACTCCTCGCGTCCGAGCTTGGTCTCGCGGATCTCGACCTCGAAGCTCTCGATGTGGATCGAGGTGAACACATCGTCCTTCAGCAGGCGCTGGTTGATGACGATGGCGTCCTCGAAGTTGTAGCCGTCGAAGGTGTTGAACGCGACGAGCACATTCTTGCCGATCGAGAGCTCGCCCGCGCTGGTGCTGGCGCCGTCGGCGATGATCTCGCCCGTCTTCACCTTCTGGCCCGGCTTGACGACCGGGCGCTGGTTCTGGCAGGTGCGCTCGTTCAGGCCGACGAACTTGCGGAGGACATACTCGTCCGCGTTGTCGATGATGATCCGCTCGCTGTCGACATAGGTCACCGTGCCGCCGCGCTCGGCGGTCACGATCATGCCCGAGTAGTTGCCGACGACCCGCTCCATGCCCGTGGCCACGCACGGGGCATCGGTCTTGATCAGCGGCACCGCCTGGCGCTGCATGTTCGAGCCCATGAGCGCGCGGTTGGCGTCGTCGTGCTCGAGGAAGGGGATCAGCGACGCCGAGACGCCGACGATCTGCTTCGGGCTCACATCGACATACTCGACCTCGCCCGCGGGGACCTCGGCGAGATCGCCGTCGATGCGCGCGAGCACGGTGCCCTCGAGCTGCTTGCTGCCGCCCTTGAGCACATCCGAGGTGGCGAGCACGCGCTTCAGCTCCTCGTCGGCGCGCAGCGACTCGATGTCGGTGGTCACCTTGCCGCCCTTGACCTTGCGGTAGGGGGTGAGCAGGAAGCCGTAGTCGTCGATCTCGGAGTAGATGCCGAGCGAGGCGATGAGGCCGATGTTCGTGCCTTCAGGCGTCTCGATCGGGCAGATGCGGCCGTAGTGCGAGATGTGCACGTCGCGCACCTCGAAGCCCGCGCGCTTGCGGTTGAGGCCGCCCGGGCCGAGGGCCGAGAGACGGCGCTCGTGCACGAGCATCGACAGGGGGTTCGTCTGGTCGACGACCTGCGAGAGCTCGCTGCGGCCGAAGAAGAAGTCGATGGCGCTCGAGATCGACTTCGAGTTGACGAGGTCGCTGATCTTCGCGACTTCGCCCGGCTCGCGGGTCGACATGCGCTCCTGCACCGTGCGGCGCAGCTTCAGGAAGCCCTTGCGCATCTCCTCGTTGGCCAGCTCGTCGAGCGTGCGCAGGCGGCGGTTGCCGAGATGGTCGATGTCGTCGACATGCGCCTTGTTGCGCTTGGCGCGCAGGTCGAGCATGTAGCGGATCACCGCGAGGAAGTCCTGCGCGCGGATGTGCTGGACCTTCTCCTCGGGAACCTTGCCCTGCTTGCCGTCGACGCAGTAAGTCGCGTCGTGCTCGAACTTGCGGTTGATGCGGAAGCGGCCGACGCGGCCGAGGCGGTAGCGGTTCTCGTCGAAGAACTTCTCCTGGAAGAGCGCCTTCGCCTTGTCGATCTGCGGGGGGTTGCCCGGACGCAGGCGGCCGTAGATCTTGAGGAGCGCCGCCTCGTGCTCGGTCACGCCCGCGAGGAAGTCGAGCTTCTCCTCGGCGAGGGTGTTCAGGATGAGCGGATCGCTCGCGTCGGTGATGACGCGGATGGTGTCGAGGTTCGAGGCCTGGATCGTCGCGACCATGTCGCCGATCATCGAGCCGACGCGGCAGAGCTCCTCGCCGGTGTCCGAGTCGATGACGAGCTCGGCG
>JBJTOV010000100.1:0-6769 GCA_046074745.1 Planctomycetota bacterium
CGTGGAGCTTCGCGGGTGCGGGCGGCGGCGGATTCATGCTGCTTGTCGCGCGCGACGCGCGCGCGGCCGCGCGGCTGCGCGCCGACATCGCGCGCGCGCCGCAGCATCCGCGCGCGCGCGCCTTCGACCTCGAGGTCGACCCCATGGGCCTGCGCTGCGCGGTGCTCTGATCAGCGACGGTGCAGGCCCGGCACGCGGATGCCGAGCGCCGTGAGCGCGCCGAAGAAGACGAGCGTGAAGAACGCCTCGTCGAGGTTTCCCACGATGGGCAGGTTGTCGGGCAGGAACTCGAAGACGCCGAGGGTCGGGTTGACCAGATAGGCCCCGCTGAAGAGCGCCAGCACGCAGGCGACCGTGGTGGCGATGCAGCCCCTGCGGCGGGGCGCAGGCTGGGCCTCGTGCGCGGGCGCGGGCGTCGGCGCGTTCATGCGCCGCATCGTACGATGCCGCCATGCAATCGACGCACGGTGCCGGATCGGAAGGCGGCCAGGCGAGGCACGCGCTTGCGACGAGCAGGCCGTGGATCTCGGCCGCGGGTTGCCTTGGCGGCGGCGCGCTCGCGGTGGTGCTCGGGTGCATGGTCGTCATCGCCGCGGTCGTGGTCGCGGTGTTCTTCCCCGAGGTGTTCGGCGGCGGCGACAAGCCCGCCAAGGCGCAGTTCCTCGCGGCGCTCGGGCAGCTCGAGCAGGCGCCCGCGCTGCGCGTGGCCACGCGGGTCGTGAATGTGCGGGTCGATGCGTCGGTGCCCACCGAGGCGACGCTGCGGCCGTGGCTGATTCCCGTCGGCCCCGGGTTCCGCGGCGAAGTCGGCCGTACGAGGGTCGAGCTCGTGGCCGAAGGAAACCGCGTGCAGTATGTGATTCCTCTCGGCGAGCCTTCGAGGCCGGGCGAACCGCCCATCGAGCGCCGATTCGAGGGCGAAGGCGATGCGCTGACGCTCGTGCTCACGCTTCCGCCGCCGCGCGTCGACGAGACCGTGGTCGACATCCAGAGCGACCCCGCGAAGCTGAAGCTGCAGGTCGACCGCGACTGGGTCGACCATGTGGTGGGCGACGACCGCGCGCGCGACCTCGCGCTGTCGCGGATCCGCGAGGCGGTGGTGCGCATGGCCTCGAGCGAGACCGCGATGTTCGAGGTGCGCGAGAAGTCGCGCGAGGTGGTCGCGACCATGCTGCGCGAGCTGCTGCCCGAGGAACTGCGCGGCCGCCGCATCGTGGTGCGCTGGTCCGACGACCCTCCCGCCGAGGCACGCGCGGGCGACTGATCCGCGGTGCGCGCTGCTACATTGCCGCGCATGCAAGGCGGCGTTCCATTCCACCGATCGATCGTGGGCCGCAGCATCCTGCTGGGCGTGCTGCCCGCCGCGCTGGTGGTGCTCGCGATCGTGGCGGTGAACGGCGTGCGTGCATGGACCAAGCTCGCGGGCGCGGTCGAGGAGGAGCTGCGGCAGGTGACCGAGCTCGCCGTGCGCGAGATCGAGCTCGGGAACGCGTCGAACGCCGCGCTCGCCCGCATGATGGCCGACGCGCAGGAGTCGGGGCAGTTCGGCCGCCGCGCCGAGACGCTGCGCATGATGGAGCGCGTGGTGCGCTCGAATCCGCGCGTATACGCGGCGTCGGTGGCGTACGAGCCGAACGCCGACGGCAACGATGCGGCGCCCGGCGTTCCCGCCGAGGCTCTTGGCGACGCAGGCCGCTTCTACGCCTACTTCAAGCGCGATCCCAAGTCGTCGACGGGCTTCGTGCTCGAGCCGCTCCAGTCGGTCGACGCCGATGGCGACCTGTGGTACGGCCTGCCGCGCGAGCGCTACAACCGCGCAGGCGCGCGCGAGGTCGTGATCACCAAGCCGTACGAGTACCTCGGCACCGACATCATCGAGGTGGTGTCGCCCATCGTGGTCGACGGGCGCTTCGTGGGAATCGCGGGCGTCGATGTGTCGCTCGCCGACCTGCAGCGGCGGATCGGCGACCTGGCGGAGCGGCTCGAGGCCGACATCTTCCTCGAGACGCGCGGACTGTTCGTGGCCGCGACCAGCGATGGCGCCGCAGGCACGGCGCTTCGCACGAAGCCAGTCGAGGGAACCGCGCTCGCCGAGGCGTTCGCACGGGTGCCGCGGGAGGGGCTGCTGTTCGACATGGCGATGGCATCCGATCTCGGCGAGGAGTGCTACTTCGCGGGCGCGACGACGGCCACGGGCGGCTGGCGACTGCTCGTGCGCAAGCCGACGGCGAGCGTGCTGGCCGAGGTGCGCGGCACGCTGCTTGCGAACCTGGCGACGGCGTGCGTGGGAATCGCGATCATCGTCGCAATGCTGGTCGCGGGCGCGCTTGCGGTCGGGCGCCGCGTGCGTGCGGCGCAGGAGTCGGCCGCGCGCATCGCGTCGGGCGATCTCTCGTCGCCGCCCGCCGAGGCGCGCGGCAGCGACGAGACCGCGGAGCTCCTGCGCGCGATGGGCCGCATGAACGGAGACCTCGCGCGCATCGTCGACGCGGTGCGCACCGCATCGACGCAGCTCGCCGCCACCAGCGCGCAGCTCGCCGCCACCAGCCGCGAGCAGGCCGCGGGCACGGCGACCTTCGGCGAGTCGACGCAGCAGATCGCCGCGGCCGTGCGCGAGATCTCGGCCACGGGCACCGAGCTCGCGCGCAGCATCGAGGACATCGACGCGGGCGCGCGCCGCACGGCGGCGGCGGCGCTCGGCGGGCGCAGCGGCCTCGAGGGCATGGCTGTCTCGATGGAGGGCCTGTCGCGCATCTCCGACGAGGTCGCGCGGCGCCTGCGCACGATCACCGAGAAGGCCGAGTCGATCACGACCGTGGTGACGACGATCACCAAGGTCGCCGAGCAGACGAACCTGCTTTCGGTGAACGCGGCCATCGAGGCCGAGAAGGCGGGCGACGCGGGATTCGGCTTCCTGGTCGTCGCGCGCGAGATCCGTCGCCTCGCCGACCAGACCGCGGCCGCGACAACCGACATCGACCGCATCGTGCGCCAGATGCAGGAGGCCGTCGCGGCGGGCGCGGGCGAGATGCAGCGCTTCTCCTCGGAGGTTCGCGTGCGCACGGCCGAGGCGCAGTCGATCGCCGCGGGCATCGGCGGCATCATCGGCGACATGGACCGCTCGGCCTCGGCGTTCACCGAGGTGCGCGGCGGCATGTCGGGGCAGGCCACGGGCCTGGCGCAGATCGAGGACGCGGTCGTGCGCGTCGCCGCGGGAGCGCGCGAGGCCGCGACCGGCGCCGCCGAGACGGGACGCGTGGCCGACGAGCTTGCGCACGCGGTGGCCGTGCTCCAGGACGCGGTGGCGCGGTTCCGCACCGCCGCGCGCGGGCAGGACGGCGCGCCATGATGAAGGTGCTGTTCACCTCGGTGGGCGGCAGGCGCTTCGCGCTCGACTGCGGCGAGGTGCGCGAGGTGCTGCCCGTGGTCGAGCACAGGCCCGCGCTCGCGGGGCCGCCATGGCTGCTCGGGCTCTTCAACCTGCGCGGCCGCCTTGCGCCGCTCGTCGATCTCGGCGTGATCGTCGAAGGCGCGCCGACGCGCGTGCGCATGGCGTCGCGCATCGTGGTGGTCGAGCTCGAGGCCGATCTCTTCTCGGGGCGGCCGCTTCGCGTGGGCATACTCGTGCCCGAGATCCTCGGGCTCGGCGCGTGCGACTTCGACGGCGAGGCCGCGCATCCGGGCTTCGGGTTCGTCGGCGCGTCGCACCTTGGGCCGACCACGACCGACGCCGACGGCATGGTGCAGTTGCTGCGTTGCCGCCGCATCCTCGAGGGCGATGCGGCGCTGCGCGAACTGCCGCTGCAGGAGCCCGCGTGAGCTCGCCGCTCGAGGCGCTGCACGCCGCGCTGCGCACGCGCAGCGGACTGGCCGAGGACGCGGTGGGCCGCGCGCGCCTGCGCGAGTTCCTCGAGAGCCGCGCGCGCGCCGCGGGGCGCGTGGTCGATGCCGAACGCGAGGCCGTGCGCGCGCTCGACGATGCCGCGGAGTACGAGGCGATCGAGTCGTGCTTCTCGCCGAGCGAGACATGGCTCTTCCGCTATCCCGAGTCGCTCGAGGCGCTGCGACGGAGATTCGCGGGCCGCACGGCGCCCGTGCGCGTGCTGTGCGCGGGCTGCGGCGGCCTTGCCGAGCCCGTGTCGGTGGCGATCGCGCTTCTCTCGGCCGTTGCGTCGGGCTGCGCGGTTCGCGTCGAGGCGTTCGACCGAAACAGCGAGGCGATGCGCGCGGGAAGCGCGCGCTTCGCGGGCATGCAGCTGCGCGGCGGCGTGCCGGCGTATGCATCGCCGTTTCTCGAGGCTTCGGGCGAGTGCCTTGTGCCGTCCGCGCGTGTCGCAGGTTCGATCGACGCAAGGCATGGCGCGCTGCACGCGATCGTGCCCGCGCTCGCGGCGGCGGGCATGCGCTACGACGCGGTGTTCTTCCGGAATGTCGCGATCTACCTCGACCTCGAGGCGCGGCGCGCTGCGTTCGCGGCGCTCGCGGCGCTGCTTGCGCCCGAAGGCGTGCTCCTCGTCGGGCACTCGGAGATGCACGCGGCCGCGCAGGCCACGGGGCTTGCGCCTGCCGACGATGCTGCGGCGTACATGCTGTCGAGGAGGGCGCCCGCCGTGTCGGCGCATACGCAGATGCCGCGCGAAGGATCCACGCAGGCGTCGCGTGCGTCGGCGCAGGCGAGATCCGAAGCTGCGCAAGCGAAGCCTCGCGCTGCGCACGCTGGCCCCGATTCGAGGCAGGGGAAGCCCGATTCCGCGCAGCATGCGCAGTCGCCTGCGTCCCTCGCGGCGGATGCGTCGATTCACGCGGCGTGCGCCGAGGATTCGCTTGCGTCCGGCGACCTTGCCTCGGCCGAGGCCTCGGTGACCAAGGCGCTGTATCTCGACCGCGCGCACGAGGGCGCGCTTCTCGTGGCCGCGCGCCTGGCCGAAGCACGGGGCGATCCTGCTGCGGCCGAGCGCTTCCGAGCCCGCGCGCTCAAGGCGCATCTCGACGCCGAGTCGCAGCGCGGGAAGGCTCCGTGATAGGCTTTGCGACATCGGAGCCGCCTCGCTGGACCCACGCTGAAATCTCGCTGAACTCTCGCTGAACCCTCGATGACCAACGACGAATCCAGCATCTCGCGCACCGACGCCGCGGCCATCGCGCGCGTGCGCGCGCTGCTCGATCGGCCGCTGTCGACGCAGGATGTCGCCGAGAACACCGAGCTGGTCGCGGCACCCGCCGAATCGCGCCGCGGCGCGGAGCGCAGCATCCTTGTCTTCCGCCGCGGCGACGAACTTCTCGCCATCGAGGCCGCCGCCGCGCACCGCGTGGTGCGCGCGTCGCCCGTGCGGCGCGTGCCGCACCGCACGAACGCCGTGTTCGCGGGCCTGGCCAATGTCGGTGGCGACCTGATGCCCGTCGCGGATCTCGGCGCGGCGCTCGGCATGGCGGGCGCACGCACCGACGCCCCGTGCACGCACTACATCGTGGTCGGTCCGCCGCTGCAGCGCTGGGCGTTCGGCGTCGACGAGGTGCTCGGCGTTCGGCGCATCGACGAGGCACGGCTGCTTCCGCCGCCCGCGACCGTGCGCCACGCGGCCGATGGCTGCACGGCGCATCTCGCGCCGCTCGACGGCGACGGCACGCGCGCGAGCGTGCTCGACGCGGCGAAGCTCGCGCTCCTCTTCGCGAGGAGCCTGACATGAGCGACCTGAGCGGATTCTCGCTGCACGAGCTCTTCCGCGCCGAGGCCGAGGCGCACGCCGCCACGCTGAGCGACGGGCTGGTGCGGCTCGAGGAGAGCGCGGACGCGTCGGCGGTCGAGCCGCTCATGCGCGCGGCCCATTCCATCAAGGGAGCGGCGCGCGTGGTGGGGCTCGACATCGCGGTGCGGCTCGCGCATGCGATGGAGGATGTGCTCGTCGACATGCAGAAGGGCCGCCAGGCGATCGCGCCGTCGCGCATCGACCAGCTGCTGAAGGGCGCCGACATGCTGGCGGCGCTGTCGAAGGTCGAGGAGCCGACGGTGGCCGCGTGGAGCGAGGCGAACGCCGCGGCGGTGGACGCGCTCATCGAGTCGCTGCGCGCGGCTCCGCCCGCGGGTTCCGCGGCGGCGGAATCGCCGAAGTTGCCGGCGCAGGATTCGGTTCGAGATGCGGCGAAGGCGTTCGTCACTGCGTCGCCCGCGCCAGCGCCGCCGATTCCTGCGGAAACCACGCCCGCGCGCGAGCCGGCGGCGGAGATCGCAGGCCAGCCTGCATCTCAGGCCGCATCCGCGACCGGCGCGCTGCAGGCCGCGAAACCCGCCGTTTCCGCGGCCGCCGCGCCGAGTCCGAATGCACCTGCCGCGGCATCGCGGCAATCGAGCGTGCGGCTGACCGCCGACAAGCTCGACCGTCTGCTGCAGCTTGCGGGCGAGACCATGCTCGAGTCGCGCCGGCTTTCGGCGCTGCGCGACGGCGCATCGGGCATGAAGCGCGGCATGGTGTCGATCGAGGACGCGCTCGACGCCGCGCTCGAGTCGATGCACGCGCACGGGCTGCCCGCCGAGCGCATGGCGGCGCTGCGCGCGGCGGTCGCGTCGGGAATGCGCGGCGTGCAGTCGCATCTCCTGCTGGTCGAGGACGCGATCCGCCGCGGCGAGGAGACCTCCACATCGCTCTACCACGAGGTGCTTTCGAGCCGCATGCGTCCGTTCTCCGACGCCACCGGCGCGCTTCCGCGCACGGTGCGTGACCTTGCGCGCACGCTCGGCAAGGACGCGCGGCTCGAGATCGCCGGCGACGCG
>JBJTOV010000101.1:0-7733 GCA_046074745.1 Planctomycetota bacterium
TTCTCCGAGGCTTAGGCCCCGCGCTCCTCGACGGCGATGTGGATGTGGCTGGTGCGCTTGCGGATCGGGTGCGCGCGGCCGCGGTCCTTGGGCTGGAAACGGTCGAGGGTCGGACCCTCGTCGACGCGCGACTCGCTCACGACGAGCTTGGATGCGTCTGCGTTCTTCTCCTCCGCGTTCGCGATCGCGCTCTTCAGCACGACCGAGATGAACGACGCGCCGCGCTTCTTCGAGAAGTCGAGCGCGGTCAGCGCCTCGTCGACCGGCTTGCCGCGGATCAAGTCCGCGACGAGACGGGCCTTGCGAGGCGCGATGCGGGCGAAACGGTGGCTGGCGTTGAATGCCATGGTGGTCTACCTCTGGGTCGGATGGCCGCTCGCGCGGTCAGACCTTGAGGTCCTCCTTCTTGTTGGTGTGGCCGCGGAAGGTGCAGGTGTGCGAGAACTCGCCGAGCTTGTGGCCGACCATGTCCTCGGTGCAGTACACCTCGACGAACTGACGGCCGTTGTGCACCTGGAAGGTGTGTCCGACGAACTCGGGCACGATCGTGCACGCCCGGGCCCAGGTCTTGATGGGCACGCGCTTGTTGCTCGCCGACAGCTTCTCGACCTTGCGGTAGAGGCTCTCGACGACATAGGGACCCTTCTTGAGCGATCGCGACATGGTTGTCTCTCGGTTGGTTCTCGCCGCGGCGCGGCGTGGATCTCGTGATTGCTGTTCGTTGCGTTCGTGGCTTCTGCGCTTCCGTCAGAGCTTGAGCTGGCCGTAGCGGCGGCTGAAGCGGCGGCGGATGATGCGATCGTCGCTCGACTTGCCGTAGCGGCGCGTGCGTCCGCCCTTGGCCTGCGTGCCCGAGGCGTTCGAAGGCTCGCGGCCGCCCTTCGACACCGCACCACCGCCGTGCGGGTGGGTGTGGTGGCTCATGGCGATGCCGCGGGTCGTCGGACGACGGCCCTTCCAGCGGTTGCGGCCGGCCTTGCCGATGACCACATTCGCGTGATCGGCGTTGCCGACCTCGCCGACGGTCGCGCGGCAGTCCATCGAGACCTGGCGGATTTCGCCCGACGGCAGCACCAGCGTGGCCCAGCGGCCTTCCTTGTTGGTGAGGCGCGCGTACATGCCCGCGCTGCGGCAGATGCGGCCACCCGCGCCCGGCTCCATCTCGATGTTGTGGAGCGGAAGACCGGTCGGGATGTGCTTGATCGGCATGCAGTTGCCGGGCTTCGGATCGACCGAGTCAGGCGAGCTGGTCACCGTGTCGCCGGCCTTGAGGCCCCTCGGCGAGATGATGTAGCGCCTCTCGCCGTCCGCGTACTCGAGCAGCGCGATGTGGCAGGTGCGGTTGGGGTCGTACTCGATGCCCACGACCTTGGCCGACATGCCGTCCTTGTTGCGACGGAAGTCGATCTTGCGGTAGCGGCGCTTGTGGCCGCCGCCGCGCCCGAGGATCGTGATCTTGCCCTGGACATTGCGGCCGCTGCCGCGGACGATCGGCTCGAGAAGGGACTTCTCGGGACGCTTCTTCGTGACTTCCGAGTGGAGGTTCACCGAGGCGTTGCGACGCCCGTTGGTGACCTTCTTGTAGACGCGGATTGCCATGGGGGTTTACCTCTCGGCTCAGAAGAGCTCGATCTTGTCCTCGGGGTGGATCTTCACGACGGCGCGCTTCCAGGTCTTGCCCGGGACGAATCCGTACGAGTAGGCGCGGTTGCGGAGACGACGCGTCTGCGTCGCCACGCCGAGCACGCGAACCTTGTAGAGGCTCTCGACCGCGCGCTTGATGTCGGTCTTCGACGCGAGCTTCGAGACCTCGAAGGCGAAGCGGTTGAAGTTGCCCGAGGCCCAGGTGGCCTTCTCGGTGACGAGCGGGCGGACGATGACATGGATCGGGTCCATCAGGCGACCTCCTTCTTGGCGCCTTCGGAGGCCGCGAAGCACGACTCGTTCAGGAACGACTCGAGCGCGGCCTTGTCGACGACGAGGTAGCGGTGGTTGAGCAGCTCGAACGCGTTGAGCTGGTCGATGCGGCACACATCGACATGGTCGAGGTTGCGCGCGGACAGGATGGCGTTCCGGTTGCGTCCGTCGGTGGCGACGAGGCAGGTGCGGTCGACGCCGACCGCGGCCATCATCTTCGCGAACGCCGCGGTCTTCGGCTCCTTGAAGTCGAGCGCCTTGAAGCACTTGACCTCGCCGTCGATCAGCTTCGCGAGCAGCGCGTTGCGGTTCGCGAGGCGACGCATCTTCTTGGGGAGCTCGGTGCGGAAGTCCTCGCGCGTGCGCTCCTTCTTGAAGGTCACGCCGCCGCCCTTGCGGATGGGCGTGCGGGCGGCGCCGGCGCGGGCGTTGCCCGTGCCCTTCTGCTTGTAGAGCTTGCGCGTGGAGCCTTCGATGTCGCCGCGGCTCTTGGTGCGCGCGGAGCCCTGGCGCTGGTTGCCATGGGTGATGACATAGGCCTGCTTCAGCAGCGCGTAGCGGACTTCGCCGCCGAGCGTGGCCTCGTCGATCTGAAGGGAATCGACCTTCTTGCCGTTGGAATCGTAGATCGGGAGTTCGATCATGCTTCGCCTCTTGCGGGCGCTCGCCCGCGTCTTCGCCTCATCCTCCGCGTGCCTGTCATTGGCGGCACGGGGCAGGAATCGACTTGGTGAACTGGTTCCTTGTTTGCGCCCGCCGGTTCCCTCGGCGCATGCCTCGGGCCTCTCGGGCCCCCGAGCACCCAGTGCGGGCCTCGGGGATCGGTTGTTCTCACCTGACTGACCTGCGGAGCCCGCCGCGCGTGCGGCGGACGCCGTTCGTTGATTCGATCACTTCTTGCCGAGCTTCTTGGCCTTGCGCTTGAAGAGGCGCGTGGCCGCGCGGATGAACAGGATGCCGTCGTTGGCGCCGGGGACCGGGCCCTTCACGAGCAGCAGGTTGCGCTCCGCGTCGACCTTGACCACATCGAGGCTGCGCACGGTGACGCGCTCGTCGCCGAGGTGTCCCGACATGCGCTTGCCCTTCTTGATCTTCGCGCCGTGGCCACGGTCGGTGCCGTGAGAGCCGATGCTGCCCGAGTTGCGGTGCTTGCGCTCGGTGCCGTGCGTGGCGCACATGCCCTTGAAGTTGTGGCGCTTCATCACGCCCGCGAAGCCCTTGCCCTTGCTCGTGCCGACCACATCGACATACTGGGTGCCCTCGAGCGCCGAGACATCGAGCACCTGGCCGAGCTGGAAGGCGTTGGCGGCGGCGTCGTCGGCGACGCGCATCTCGCGGTGCACGCGCTTGGGGGCGCTGCCCGCCTTCGCGTCGTGGCCGATCATGGGCATCGACGAGTTGCGGGCCTTCATGTCGTCGAACGACAGCTGGACGGCGGCGTAGCCGTGGCGATCGGCGGTCTTCACCTGCGTCACGACGCAGGGACCGGCCTCGATCACGGTCACGGGAATGTTCTTGCCACCCTCGACGAAGTACCGGGTCATGCCGATCTTGCGTCCGAGGATCGCGATGGTGCAGGGCTTGTTGCTCATGCGAGTCCTTCCGTTGGTCCGGCTGGCGCCCGATCGGGCCCAGTCGCTTGCGGTTTCCGCCAGGGGTTCGGCCGAAGCCGTACATGGCGCTTGCTGTCGTGCGGCGGGACCATCCCGCGCGCTTCTGTCGTTCGCACCCGGCCGAGGGCCGGGCGTCGGTTTTCAGGATCCAGCCAGGTCTTGGCTGGATCCGTGCATCTCGCGATTTCAGGATCCAGCCAGACCTTGGCTGGATCCGTAAATCATGCATCACGCCTTGATGCGGAGGAACACGCCCGCGGGGACCACGAGGCGCTGCAGCGCGTCGGTCGTGCGGTGGTTCCAGTCGGTGATGTCGATCACGCGCTTGTGGGTGCGGATCTCGAACTGCTCACGCGACTTCTTGTCGATGAACGGAGAAAGGTTGACGGTGTAGATCTCGCGCCGCGTCGGCAGCGGGATCGGTCCCGCGACGCGCGCGCCGGTGCGCTTGGCCTGATCGACGATCTCGCGCGCCGAAGCGTCGAGCGCCTGGTGGTCGTAGGCCTCCATGCGAATCCGGAACTTGCCGCCAGTCATGCGTTGCCTCTCGTTTTCAGCGGGTTTCGCCCGCGTTGCGTCTTGCTTGGCAGCGCTCGTGCGCGCTGCAACTCACCTGAACGACCTGACTTCGCCGCGCGCACATGGATTCGTGCGAGCGACACCGACTTGCCAATCCGGCGCGGCATGAAGGCGCGACGGACACGCCACCTCGGCACGAGGCCGAAGTGGCGCGAATCGGCGAGGATAGCGATTCCGCCATTCCTGTCAATCACCCGAAGCGCCTCGGAGGCCGACATTTGCGCGGCGGCGCGTTATCGGCGCGGCTTCTTTCGCGGCGATCCACGCTTCCCTGCGCGCGATCGCATCGTGTTCCGTACCATCGCGCCCATGCGATGGACGGTACTCGACCGGTGGCGCGGCAGGTCCCTGCGGGTTGCAGTCGCGCTCGCGCTCTGCGGCGGGTGCGTCGGAACCGCGCACGCCGCTCCCGCGCGGGCGCAGGACGCCGAGAACGGCGCCGAGGCCACCACCCCGTCCGACGGTCTGGCTGAGACCCCGTTCGTTGCAAAGGTTCTCGGACTTTCGCTTCGGGTGCCCGCGGGAACCTCCGTCCGCACCGAGTCGGGCCCGACCGTCTCCTATCTCTTGTCCGAGGCCGCCGAGCAGCCTGCGTGGCGCATGCGCCTCTCCTCGCTCACCGCCTCGAAGGCCGGCACCACCCCTGCCTCCCAGTGCGCCGACTACCTCGCCGAGCTGCGCGCGAAGGACCAGTCGCTCGAGGTCCTCGCCGACGAGCCGCGGACGGTCGCGGGTTCACCCGCCCATCTTCTCTACCTCGGCGTGCCTCTTCCGTCGGGAGGCCGAGGGATCACGGGCGTCCTGATCGTCGAGGACGGCCCCGACGCGTTCATCGTGTTCTCGATCCTCGCGATCGACGGCGAATTCGCGCGCGTGCGGCCGCTTCTCGACCGCAGCATCGCCACGGCGCGGCGCGTGGACACCGCGAAGGCCGTCGAGGAGCAGGCCGTGCTCCTTTCGCGCGGCGCCGCGCTGACCGCCGCGTTCGACGAGAAGGCCCTGCGCGCGGCCGCGGGCGCGCCCATGCAGGCCTACCGCATGTGGAAGCCCGACGCGACGGGCGCGAAGCAGGACTACGGCTACTTCATCGTCCAGTCGCGCGAGGGCATGCGCGGCGAGGTCGACGCGTCGCGCGACCCGCGCTCGCTGAAGGACGACGAGCGCGACACCGGGCTGTTCGTCACCGTCGACGCGCGCGTCGTGCTCAACGACGACCCGACGCACACGCTCGATGTGCAGAGCCGCTACTTCATGACCTTCGACCGCGCGAGCGAGGCGTGGTCGATGCGCTCGACCGAGCGCCACAAGCGCGCCATGCGCTCGAGCGCGCAGACGGGCATCCGCAACGCTCCGAGCGCGGGCGCGCCGCGGGCGAAGCTCTCGGTGATCGTCGCGAGCCGCGACGGAATGACGCGCGAGCCCGTCGAGATCCTGCTGCCGCCCGTGTACATCTCGCAGGCCGAGCTCTTCGTGCTCGGCGAACTGATGCCGAAGCCCGCGGGGGCGCAGCCGCTCGAGTTCATGGACTACGCGTTCGACCAGAAGGACGCGCGCCTGCCGCTGCGCCGCGAGACCTGGAGCCCCACCAACGACGGATGGCGCCTCGAGACGCGCATCGGCAGCGCGCCTGCGCCGCTCGTGCAGGAGTTCGATGCGAAGGGCCGCCGCGTGCGCCGCGTCGACCCGGACGGAACCGTGAGCGAACGGATCGCGCTCGAGGATCTGCGCGCGCTGTGGAAGTCGAAGGGGCTGCCGGTCGACTGATGCCTGCGCGCGCGTTCGCCACGGCCCTGACCTTCCTCCTGCTCGGAGCGTGCGCCGCGCGGCCCGCCGCGCCGGGAGCGCCGTCGTTCGCGGCGTCCGCGCTTCGCGAGCAGGACGCGCCTGTTGCGGCGGCCGATCTCGTCGCGCCCGCGGGCGCGGTGCGCAGGCTCGCGGTGGTGCGGGGCGATGCCGCGGGGCGCGAGGTCGTGGAGCGTTTCATCGCCGCGGACGGCGGGCTCGTGCGCGAGGAGTCGCGCGACGGCAAGGTGGTCGCGCGCATGCATCTCGTGGCGCAGCCGGGCGGTGCGTTCGCGCTGCGCGAGGTCGAGTCGCTCGCGAACGGTTCGCGCAGCGTGTTCGCCGACCCGCTTCCGTTCGCGGCCGACATCGCCGCAGGCTCGGTGCTCGAGGGCCGTTCGGCCATGGCGGTGCGCACGATTCCAGGCGACCGGCCGCGCGCCTCGGGCACGGGCGTGCGCTCGCTGCGCGTCCTCGGTCGTTGCGAGATCGACCGCTGCGGCGAGCGCCTGCAGGCGACCGTGGTCGAGCTGCGCTTCACCGCCGACCTCGACATGGCGCGCGCCGATGTTGTGTCGCGGCTCTATGTCGTGGCAGGCCGCGGCGTCGTGGCCGAGGAGCGCAGCGAGAAGCGGGTGATCCTCGGAATCCTGCCGTCAAGCACCGACGAAACCGCGGTGCTTCTCGACGCAACCGCCGCGGAGCCCGCGCCATGACCACACCCGCCGCCCCGCTGCCGCGCATCCTGATCGCGATTCCCGTCTTCAACGAGGAACGCTCGGTCGACCGCGTGCTCGGCGAGGTTGCGCGCCATGCGGCGAACTTCGGCGGCGAGATCCTCGTGATCGACGACGGCTCGACCGACGCCACGCCGTCGCTCCTCGCGCGCCACCCCGTCGAGGTGATCCGCCACGGCAAGAACCGCGGCTACGGCCGCGCCATGCAGGACATGATCGAGTGGGCCGACTTCCGCCGCTACGACTGGGTGATCTCGATGGACTGCGACGAGCAGCACGAGCCCGCAAGCCTGCCGGATTTCGTGTCGGCCATCGGCCGCGACGACGCCGACATCGTCTCGGGCTCGCGCTACATCGATGAATCGCTGCCGGGCGATCCGGCTCCGGAGGATCGCCGGCGCATCAACGCGCTGCTCACCCGCGAGCTCAATGCGCGGCTTCCGCTGGCGATCTCCGACGCGTTCTGCGGCTACAAGGCCTATCGCGCCAATGCCTGCGCGCGGCTTTCCTCCATCGCCTCCTGCGAGAGATCGCACATCGACACGTGTACGCCCGCTGCGGCCAGTTGTCGTACCAGGGCACGCCCGATGCCGGTGCCACCGCCGGTTACCACGGCGATCTGCTGAGCTTTGATCTGCATGAATGGGTTCCTTGTGTGCGGTGGGGTCAAGCGCAGGACGGGGGTGCCGTGAAGGCAAAGCCCAGCGCCTCGAGTCGCTGTGCAAGCTGGATGAGACGCAGGTCGGCATAGGCCGGACCGATCAGTTGCACGCCGATGGGCAGTCCGTCGGGCCCCTGACCGCCGGGAATCACGGTGGCGGGCAGATAGGACACGCCTGCCAGCCCTGCCCAGAAGGTCTGGCTGAAATAAGGCAGACGCTGACCGTCGATGTCGACGGTGCGTTGGCCGAAGGCCTGGTGGTCGTGCGAAAAGGCTGTCGTTGGCATGATCGGCGTGATAAGCACGTCATGACTCTCGAAGAAGCGGTGCCAGGCCCAGCGCAGCTTGGTGCGGGCCTCGTTCAGGCGGGCCCAATCGCGTGCGCGCAGGGTCTGCCAGCGCGCCTGCTGCGCCACGGGGCTGCGGTCATCAGCGGCAAAGCGC
>JBJTOV010000102.1:0-4373 GCA_046074745.1 Planctomycetota bacterium
GTGCACGACGAGCTGGTGTTCATGGTGCGTGACGCCGGGACGCGTGCGCCGGCTTCCACGGCCACTCCGTCCGGCTGCATCGCGGGTTCGCGCGTCGAGCTGGCGCTCACGGATCCGTTGAACGGATCGAATCTCGGATTCGCCTACCTCTTCCGTTCCGACGGGTCGATCGCCCAGGGCGCCGGGGTTTCGTACGTGAACTACTCGTTCACGTTCGGGAACGGACTTTCCGCCGCCAACTACAAGGCTTCGTACGACTACTGCACCGGCGGGGTGGCGGAGAACACCACGGTCACGACGGCCAACTACTCGATGCACTACTCCGGGCGGTGGATCGAGGACGAGCTCCGGATCACGGCGGGCGGCGCCACCGGCGTGGACATCCTCGACCGCCACCAGGCGTTCGTGTATCCGACCAACTGCTTCCGCTCCGAGGACACCTTCTCGGGGTCCCGAGGTCCGATCGTCACGACCAAGCCTGGTCCGGTTCGCGCCATCCGGTCGATCATGGGCGCCAACAGCGGGGTGTTCACCCAGATGACGATGAAGTACACGCTGGCGCGCGTCGATCATCGCGTCGATTTCCGCGTGCACCCGATCGGCGGGTACTACGACGTGCTCGATTTCAATCAGAACGCCGTTGGAATGACCTACTACAACAACCAGAATCCGGCAGGGGTTGTGGTGAACGGCGTGCAGGACCCCATTGTGACGACCGCACCGAATCTATGGGAGCTGCACACCGGACCGCAGGGTTCGATCGCCGGCAGCTATGCGTTTCTCACCAACATCCAGCTGGGGCCAGAGGGATTCGTCGAGGCCTACTACGACGACAGCATCGTCGCCCTCTGTCGGTGCACGGGCGACCTGAGTGCGTACGGCAGTTCAGGCTTCCATCTGGCGACAGGCATCTGCACGGATCGATGGGCCACCTCGACGGGGTGCGGCGCGGCTGCAAAGGACTTCGCAGGGCTTCGATACACATATCTGCTGCCGCCGGGCGTCACCCCTGCGGATGCGGCCGCCTATCGCAATCAGGCGCTGAACCCAGTTGCAGTCTCGATCCCGCCCGCACCCTGCGAGGGCGACCTCACTGGCGACGGCATTGTCAACGGCGCTGACCTCACCGTGCTTCTCGGAGCGTGGGGACAATCGGGCGGAGCGCCTGACATCAATGCCGACGGCGTTGTCAACGGCGCCGACCTGACGGTGCTGTTGGCACGGTTCAACACCGGCTGCTGACCGACACGCTTCGGCGTCTCTGGCGATCAGTTCGGCCTCGAAGAGACGACTTCGACCGCGTTCGTCGCCGACGCGGCCGCGACCGCGCAGCCGGGTCGCTTGCCGATCGTCGCGGCGCCAAGGGTTGATGCGGCAAGGGTCGATGCGCCACGGGCTGTCGACCAAGAGCACCCTCGGCGCCGCCCGTTCGAAGCCCTCGGGCCGTGACTGAGTCCGATCAGCGGCCCGCGCTTGATTCTCGCGGGACAGCGCGCAGGAATCCCGCGACGAGCAGCAACCACGCCGCGATCAGGCCAAAGCCCGCCCCAAGGTGCGCGAGGGTGACGATCAGCTCCTGCCACGATGCGCCGCCCGCGGCGCCGGCCTCGCCCGCAGCGATGGGCAGCATTCCACGCGTTCCCCACCACGAGTTGGCGACCTCCGACAGCGCCATCCCCCATGTCAGGAAGGCGGCGAGCTGCATGACCCACACCGACTTCGGTCCGACGCGGTTCGGCAGGGCAAGAAGCGCCGTCGCCAGCACCATCAGCAGCATCCCGTTCGTCACGAGCTGGATGTGCGCACCGAGCGCGAGCCGCGGATATGGCGCAGCGGGCACCGCGAGACCCCAGACGAGCCCGACGAGCACGAGCAGCATGCCGTGCATGAGAATCCGCCGACCGCCGATGAGCGTGTGCATTGGTCAGAACCTCCGTCGGGTGACTGGGCGACATCAATCGCGACGCGATCACCGTGGATTGTGTCATTGATGGCGAGGGACCGCAACTTCGATCAGTCGTTTCGCTGGATCCGCATCGCGGGCACGCCCGGGTTGCAGGGCGTACACTGAGACCGCTGCGCCGCCTGCATGCCATCCTCGCGAGCGTTTCTTCGCTGCTTGCGGTCGCCGTTCTCACTGGATGCGCGGGTCTGCCGCCTGGGGGCCACGACTCCCCTGCAGCCGCGTTCCTCCCGTTCACCTACGCGCCGAGGCACGACGGTGCCGTCAACGGTGGCGTGCGCGCGATCTGGCATGACCGCAACGGGAGCTATTGGATCGGCAGCCACTTCGAGGGCGTGTGCCGCGTCGATGGCGGAGAGATCCGCCACTTCACCAAAGCGGACGGCCTCAGCAACGACCAGGTCCGCGCGATCCAGGAGGCTGCCGACGGAACGATCTGGTTCGACTGCGGAGAAGGCATCAGCAGCTTCGACGGCGAGCGGATCGCGACCCATGTGGACCGCGAGTACTCGCCGCTCGCGCCGTGGCAACTCAAGCCCGACGACCTCTGGTTCAAGGCGAACGGGTCGCACGGATTCAACGAGAAGGAGCGCGAGGCCGGGGTCTACCGACTTCACGACGACCGGCTCACCTATCTCACGCTACCCCTGCCGCAGGATTCTCGCACGAACGATGGCTACTCCGTGACCGGATTCGCCAAAGGCAAAGGCGGCAGGATCTGGATCGCGACCTACGACGCGGTGTTCGGATTCGACGGAGCGTCGTTCACGGTCATCGACGGCGCGCGGATGGGGCTGCGGGAAGGCGAGGGCATGCCGCATGTCCGCTGCGTGTTCGAGGACAGCCGCGGGCGCGTGTGGATCGGCAACAACGGCGTCGGCGTGGTCGTGGTGGATGGCGATGCGACATTCGGCCTCGCGCCGCTCGCGGGCGAGGGCGATGCGCTCCTGCGCATGGGCGCGCCGTTGATCGCTTCAGATACGGTGAATCGCGACGGCTCGCTGCAGCGCGTCTTCTCGATCGGCGAGGATCGCGACGGCAACATCTGGATCGGCACCAGGGACGGCGGCGCGTGGCGGTACGACGGGCACGGGCTGCGGCAGTTCACCGCAAGCGACGGGCTGACTACCACGAGCGTCATGTCGATCTACCTCGACCGCGATGGCGTGCTCTGGCTCGGCGGGGTGGGTGTGTTCCGTTTCAACGGCAGCAGGTTCGAGCGCGTGCATTGACTGGCGCGTGTCTTCCCTCGGGTGCGACGCGGCTCCAAGGGTCGCGGTCCTGACGGTTGCATCGCGTCATGTGGCCAAACGGCGCCGCATGATCGACTTCAGGAGTCGCGCACGAAACTTGCGCGCGTGAAGCGTCAAGCGTGCCCACCAAGGCGCCTGTCAGTCGCACCTCGCATGCATCGAGGATTCCGCCACCGAACGCTGCCATGAGCCTGCGTTCGCGACACTTCGCGCGAAGGCAGTCGTGGCGGCATGAAGCTCTTTCGGCGATCATGCGCTTCCCGTGCGGCGATCGACCCCGCGGAAGCCCGAACCTCCTCTCCGCCATGCCCCATCTCCACGAACTCATCGACTTCACCGTCGCGATCTTCATCGTCCACGAGGGCAAGGTGCTCGTCGTCCACCATCGGAAGCTCGACAAGTGGCTTCCGCTCGGTGGGCACATCGAGCTCGACGAGGATCCCGAGCAGGCCACGCTGCGCGAGGCGCGAGAGGAGAGCGGGCTCGAGATCGAGCTCGTAGGCGAGCGTCCGCCGACGACCGGGCCAGGCACGCGCGCACTGATCGCGCCGAGGTTCCTCGATATCCACCGCATCAGCGACACGCACGAGCACATCGGCATGATCTACTTCGCCCGCGTGCGGCGCGGCACCACCACGCTCGCCACCGAGGAGCACCACGACATCCGCTGGTGTTCGGCGGATGACCTCGACGCGCTCGTACCGCCGATGTCTGCGGCGGTGCAGTGGTACTGCAGAACGGCGCTGCGCGAGCTGAAAGGACCGTAACGCGCAAGGCCTCCGCCGCGTGGAACCTCCTGCCGCATCCGACGGAACCCCGCCGATCGGGCGCCCTGTCGCGACAGTCTGGACCCCGCCGTCAGACGCTCTTCCCGATGATCAGAAGCGCGGCCATCGCGGCCTGCGCGAGCGCGAAGAGCGCCTGCGCGCCGAGCAGCCAGCCGACTCGCGACCACGACACGAGTCGCGCGCGCGAGAGCACCGTCGGAACGAAGGCCGCGACGAGCCATATGACCGCGACGATCGCGATGAGCAGACTCTCGGACGGACTGCCGAAGATCGCCAGGATCATGAGCGGGAACAGCGTGACGCCGCCCAGAAACATGAACGCCTCGGACGGGCGATCGAACTGCCCAGCCAGCAGCAAGATGCCGAGCA
>JBJTOV010000103.1:0-2840 GCA_046074745.1 Planctomycetota bacterium
TGCGCCCGACCACCATCACGACGCAGCCGCACCCGGGCTTCCCGACCGACCTGCAGGCGCAGTTCATGACGCTCCTGTGCCTTGCGAACGGCAACTCGATCATCACCGAGAAGATCTACCCCGAGCGCTTCATGCATGTGGCCGAGCTGGCGCGCATGGGCGCGCAGATCCACCGCCAGGGCCCGACCTGCGTGATCTCGGGCGGCACGCCGCTGAAGGGCGCGCCCGTGATGGCGAGCGACCTGCGCGCGAGCGCGAGCCTGGTGCTCGCGGGCCTGGTGGCCGAAGGCACCACCGAGGTGTCGCGCATCTACCACCTCGACCGCGGCTACACCCGCATGGAGGAGCAGCTGAACACGCTCGGCGCGAAGATCGAGCGCGTGAAGCCGCAGGCCGGCACGCCCGCGGGCGAGCCTGCGATGGCCGCCAGCGAAGGCTAAGCGCCCGACGCGCCGAACCGATCGAAGCGCAGGCGGTCCGTGAGGGCCGCCTGTTTCATTTTTCCGCTGATTCGCGCGGGTTCTTGCCGTTTTCGACCGCCGCGCCGCCGCTACCCGAGCAGCCCGTGCAGCACCACCGCGCTTGCGATCGAGACATTCAGGCTCGGCGGGTCGCCGGCGAGCGCATCGGCGAGCTCGCTGCCCGACGCGAGCATCGGGATGCGCACCACGGCGTCGGCCATGTCGAGCACCGCGCGCGACACGCCGTCCTGCTCGGCGCCGAACACCACGATCGACCGCGCGGGCGCCGCGAACGCCGACAGGTTGACCGCGCCCGGCGCGTCCTCGGCCGCGACGATCGCGTATCCATGCTCGCGCCGCAGCGTGTCGAGGCACGCGGGCCACTCGTGGTCGAGCGCGCGCGCCCACGGCAGGTTCACGGCGCGCCCCATCGACACGCGCAGCGTCTTGCGCAGGAACGGGTCGCTCGCGCGCGGCGACAGCACCACGCCGCGCGCGCCGAAGCTGGCCGCGTTGCGGAAGATCGCGCCCACATTGTCGGTCTGCGTGATGCCGTCCATGGCGACGAGCACATCGCGCGCGGGCCGCGGGCCGCGCGAGAGGCACGCGGCGAGCTCGGCCACGGAGCCGTCCTCATGGCGGATGCCAAGCGCGATCGCGCCCGAGTGCATCGTGTAGCCCGTGATCTCGTGAAGCGCGCGCTCGCCCGCGCAGCGGAACACGGCAAGCGCGGGGAAGTGCGCGCAGATGTCGGCCAGCCGCTCGCAGGCGTCGGGCGTGACGAGGAGCGCGTGCGGCTCGAGCACGGGAGGGATCGGATGCGTGCGCCGCCGAAGCGCCGCCGTCAGGTAGCGCCGCACCACGCGCTCGCTCTCGACCGCGTGCAGGCCGAGCGTGCCGCGCAGCTCGCGGTCGCGGATGCCGCGGAACGCGTCGAGCCTGGGATCGGAGACCTCGACATCGACGGGCGCCATCGCGTCAGCTCGCGCCGCCCACCATCTGCTCGTTGGTCTCGTAGCGCTGGCAGGCGTTCAGCAGCTGCTCGACCTGCGCGTGCGGCGGCACGGCCATCAGGCGGCGCCGCAGCGCGGTCACCGTCTTGAACTCGCGGTCGGACATCAGCAGGTGCTCCTTGCGCGTGCCGCTCGCCGCCAGGTTGATCGCGGGGAAGATGCGCTTCTCCGCGATCGAGCGGTCGAGGATGAGCTCCATGTTGCCCGTGCCCTTGAACTCCTCGAAGATCATCTGGTCGGCGCGCGAGCCCGTGTCGACGAGGCAGGTCGCGACGATGGTGAGCGAGCCGCCCTCCTCGCACTTGCGGGCGGCGCCGAAGAGCTGCTTCGGAACCTCGAGCGCGCGCGAGTCGAGGCCGCCCGACATGGTGCGGCCCGACGAGCCGTACTTGCGGCTGTTGTTGAACGCGCGGCCGAGCCGCGTGAGCGAGTCGAGCAGCACGACCACATCCTTGCCCGCCTCGACCATGCGCTTCGCGCGCTCGATGGCCAGGATGCCCAGCGCCGTGTGGCGTTCCACATCCTGATCGTTGCTGCTGGCGAGCACATGCGCCGGCACATTGCGCTTGAAGTCGGTGACTTCCTCGGGCCGCTCGTCGATGAGCAGCGCGATGAGCTCGACGGCCGGGTGGTTGTGCTTGATGCCGAACGCGAGGTTCTGCAGCAGGATGGTCTTGCCCGCCTTGGGTGGGGCCACGATGAGGCCGCGGGTGCCGTAGCCGATGGGGCAGAAGAGGTCGATGAGGCGGCAGGCGGGCGGGCAGCCGCGGTGCTCGAGATGCATGCGCGGTGCAGGATCCAGCGGCGTGAGTTCCGCGAAGACCTTGCGACCTGAGTAGTCGGTGGGCGCCAGTCCCTCGATCGCCTGGATGTCGACGGCCACGCGCTTCACGCCGCTGGGACGGTTGGGCGCGTGGCGGTCCTCCACCACGGCGGTCACCTCCTGCCCCGGGCGCAGCGCGAACTTCTGCGTCAGCTCGCCGGGCAGGTACGGGTCGTCGGGGGTCTCCTCGAGACCGTTGTTGAACTTGCGGATGCGTCCGTCGCCGCCACCGGAGGGCAGCTCCAGGATCCCAGTGTGGGTGTTCATGAAAGCCAAAATCCCCAAATGCCAACAGGTTCAGCGCACTGGACGATCCATTCATGGACCGATTGCCGACGAGCCCCGCACGGGGGCCCCATCTCCAGGTCGGTTGTGGCAGGCCGGGTGGGAACCCGACACCGCAAGTGAATCAGGCGGAGGCCCCCAAGTCAAGCAGGCTCCGGGCGATTTCCGAGGCCACGCAGGCGTTGTTCAGGAGCAGCGCCACGTTCGCGCGCAGCGACCTGCCGCCGCTCTTGCGCGCCAGTGCGCCCAGCAGGAACG
>JBJTOV010000104.1:0-6514 GCA_046074745.1 Planctomycetota bacterium
CTCCTCCTGCGTCTGCTCGTGCTTCGACAGGAAGTGGATGTCGTCGATCACCAGCACATCGGCGGTGCGGAAGCGGTTGCGGAAGTCGGCCATGCGGCCCGCCTTCACGGCCTCGTGGAAGAGGTCCATGAACGAGCTGCACGACAGGTAGCAGAGCTTGAGCGAAGGCTGCGCCCTGAGCAGCGCATCGCACATCGCATGCAGGAGGTGCGTCTTGCCGAGCCCCACGCCGCTGTGGATGAAGAACGGGTTGTAGGCCCGCGCGGGCTTCGCCACCACGGCCTGCGCCGCCGCGTGGGCAAGACGGTTGCCCGGCCCGACGATGAACGACGAGAAGGTGTAGTCGGGGCTGAGCAGCATCTGCTCGTCGAGCCACGCGGGCCGCTCCGCGGCGTCGGCGTCCTCGGATGCAAGCGCGCCTCTCGCGTCTCCCCTCGCCTCGAGCTTCGCCTCGTCCTCGGGGCTGACGAAGCGCACGACGAGAAGCCGGCCCGTCACATTCTGCGCGGCCTCGGTGAAGTGCGGGCCGCCCACGCGCTGCAGGTACTTGAGCTGCACGGGCTCGCGCACCACCAGGCGAAGCACGCCGTCGCGGATGTCGGCCGGCTCGATGTCGTCGAACCAGTGCCGGCAGATGTCCGGATGGTTCTTCCGCAGGTATCCGATGATCGAATCACGGAGTCCTGGCTCGATGTGCTTCATGGAATCTCCCGACGACGCGCCCCGCACCGTCGATCGATCGGTGTGGATCCGTCGCGGCCGAAGCCGCGCAAGTTGAAGGCCACGCTGGCTGGCCCGAGGTTCTGTTGATTGGGTCCGCGCCGTCCCACCGATGCGGACCGTCCACGCAAGGGGGGCGACGATAGAGGGAGCCGCGCGGAGCGTCAACACCTTCGCGCGGATCGGCCTTGGCGGCGCGGGAAGCGGGTTCGGGCCCTTCGCGCGCCGCACGCGTCGCCGTCAGGAAGCGTCTTGACTTCCCGCCGCATCCGTGCTCGGAGCCGCATCCATGATCGGAGCCGAGGGGTCGCCGCCCTCGCGCTCGGCGTGCGCCGGCTCGCCCGCCGCGCGCTGCGAAGCCTCGGCCTCCGCCAGCTGCCGCTCGTAGCGCGCGCGGTTCGTGCGGTGGTCCATCAGCAGGTGGATGCGCGCGAAGTCGTCGCCCGCAAGCGCCTGCAGCCGCTCGCGCGCGTAGTGGATCGTGGTTCGCCGCGACGCGTGCACCAGCACCACATGCTGCGCCTTCCACACCTTGAGGAGCCGAACGATGTCGTCGACATGCAGATGCATGCCCGTGCGCGCGCGCTCGTTGTGGTCGGGCTCGTAGAAGGTGCACTCGGCGATCACCACGCGCGCCTCGGCGAACTCGTCGCGCACGAGGAAGTCGCCGGGCGCCGTGTCGCCCGTGTAGGCGACCAGCGGGATCTCCATGCGCCGCGTGATCTCGACGCCGTTTTCCCGAAGTTCGCGCAGCTTCTCCTGCGGAAGGTCGCGGAACTCCTCGCGCAGCTTGCTGCGGCGCTCGAGCACGGCGAAACCGAGGCTGGGCACCGTGTGCCTGGTCGCGATCGCGCGCAGGACGGTGTTCGGCTTGATCTCGAGGTCGGCGTCGGGAGCGAGCGAGACGAACTCGTAGGGCGTGCGCTGCCGTTCGAGCGGCTCCCATGCGCGCATCATCGCCCGCAGGTGCTGCTCGAGCTCGGGGTGGCACACGCAGCGCCCGACCGGCACGCGCGGCTTCCCGTCGGCGCGGTCGGGCATGTGCGTCTCGCCGCCGATCTTCTGGAAGTAGCGCTGGCTGAACCAGTACGGAAGGCCGCCGATGTGGTCCATGTGCGCGTGCGTGAGCGCCACGATCGGCGAGCTGAGCGACGCACGCGTGCACTGCCCCATGTCGAACACGACATCGAGCTCGGGAACCTGGATGACGGTCTGCTCGCCGGCGACGCTGATGCCCTGCACGCGGTACGGGGGCAGATAGAGGAAGCCGAGCTGGCCCTCGCGGGCGGGGGGGCTGGGAATCACGCTGGAACTCCTTGGGTCGCGCTTCCGCGCGGCCCGGGCGATTGGAAGGGCCGCAAGGGTAGCCGCGGGCCCGCGCGGCCGCAACGAGTTCGGTCTGTGCGGGAGGTGACGGTCGCACGGCCGGCTCGGTCGCGGAGACGGCGGCGCGCGCGTCGCGGGGAGAAGCGGGCCCTCGCGACGCCCGATAGAACGGGCATGGACGATCCAGCCGCGCGCCGCCTCGAGGCAGAGCCGCCGCTTCGCAGCAGCTACTCCGGCGATCCGGAGATGCGCGAGCTCGTCGACTACTTCATCGGCGATCTCGAGCGGCGCATGCATGCGCTGCGCGCGGCGCTCGACGCGTGCGACGCGGCGCGATTGCGCACGCTGGCGCACCAGCTGTCGGGAAGCGCGGGCGGATACGGCTTCGCGCCGATCGGCGATGCGGCGAAGCGTCTCGAGGACCATGTGCGCTCGCTGCGCACCGACGACGGATTGTCCGATGAAACGGCCCTTTCCGCCGTTCGCGAGCGGGCCGAGGACCTGATCGCGACCTGCCGCCGCGCGATTCGCACGGGGGACGACGCGTGAACCTCGCCTCGTTCATGCCCGAGTTCCGTCAGCGCACGCCGCGCGTTCTGGTGATCGACGACAGCGAGCTCATCCATCGCCTGCTGCGCACGCGCCTGCAGCTCGAGCAGATGGAGATCCACTGCGCCGCAGATCCGAAGACGGGCATGGATCTCGCGCGCTCGCTGCAGCCCGAGGTGATCCTGCTCGACATCGACCTCGACGGCGCCGACGGCTTCGACCTGCTCGCGCGGCTGAAGGAGGACGCGGCCACGCACGACATCGCGGTGATCTTCATCAGCGCGAACAGCGAGACCATGGACCGCGTGCGCTGCCTCGACCTCGGCGCGATCGACTTCATCGCGAAGCCGTTCGAGATCGCGGAGCTGAAGGCGCGCCTGCGCTCGGCGATCCGCATCCAGACGCTGCTGCGCATGCTGGCGCAGCGCGCGCAGCTCGACGGCCTCACCGCGCTCTGGAACCGCTCGTACTTCGAGCAGAGGCTCACCGCCGAGTTCAGCGAGGCGCGCCGCCACGGGCGCCCGCTGTCGCTCGTGATGTGCGACATCGACCACTACAAGGGCGTGAACGATCGCTACGGCCATCCGTTCGGCGACGAGGTCCTGGCGCAGTTCGCGTCGATCCTGGGCGCAAGCCGCGCGAGCGATGTGCCGTGCCGCTACGGCGGCGAGGAGTTCGGCATCATCCTGCCGAACGCGCCCGTGAAGGAGGCGGCCGAGGTGGCCGAGCGCATCCGCGCGTCGTTCGAGGCGCATCGCTGGCGGCGGTATCCCGATCTCGTGCTCACCGCGAGCTTCGGCATCGCCGAGGTGACCAACCTGCTGCACCTGAGCGGCGAGCCGACGAAGGACCTGCTCGTGTCGCGCGCCGATCAGGCGCTCTACGCGGCGAAGCGCGCGGGCCGCAACCGCGTGTCGACCGAGCCGCTGCCGATGGTCGCGTGAATCCGCCGCGTCTGCGCGCCACCCGCACGCGCCGCGGGCATGGCACAATCACCGCGTGCCGAACCTCGTCGACAGGGCCATCTGCATCCGTCAATGGGACTGGTCCGAGACCAGCCAGACGGTGAGCCTGTTCACGCGCGGCCACGGCGTGCTGCGGGGGCTTGCCAAGGGCGCGCGCCGCGAGCGAAGCAGCTTCTCGGGTGGAATCGATCTTCTTGCGCACGGCGAGATCGTGGCGGTCACCAAGCCCGGCCGCGAGCTGCAGACGCTGACGCAGTGGACGCTGCTCCAGATCTTCCGCCGGCCGCACGAAGACCTCGAGGCCAACCTGTACGCGCTCTCGATGGCCGAGCTGGTGCATAGGTTCCTCCCGCCCGACGCGCCGCATGACGGACTGTTCGACGCGATGCTCGCGTCGCTCGAGTCGCTCGAGGAGGGCGAGCGGCCTGCGCCCGAGTTCCTGCGCTTCTTCTTCACGCTGCTGCGCGAGACGGGCCACGAGCCACGCGTCGAGATCGGCGGGATTCCGCACGCGCGCCTCGCGTTCGATCCGGCCGAGGGAGGCGTGGTCGATTCGGCCGCGCACCCGAGGGCCTGGCGCATGCGCGCGGAGACGGCGCTCGTCCTCGGGCATGTGGCGCGCGGCGAGCCGCCCGAGTTCTGCGACCCCGACGCCGTCGACCGCGCGAACCGGCTGCTGACCGCGTACGCCCGCTCGATCGTGGGCGACCAGCTGCTGTCGCTCCTGCTCGCGACCGAGCCGCGCCGCATCCGCCGCGCCGAAGGTGCGTGATAACACGCGAGGCGGCCGCGCGCCGTTGCTGCGATTCCGCGCCGAACGCGATTCCCGCCTCAAACGCCGCGGCGCAGGGGCCGATCTCCATGGACAGGAGTCCCCGGATGCAGCACGCCTCGATCGAACGCGTCCTTGCGGCGCCCAACCTGCCCACGCTTCCAGCGGTGGCGATGCGCGTGCTCGAGCTGACCGCGAAGCCCGAGGTCTCGCTGCGCGAGCTCGCGTCGGTCATCGAGAACGATCCCGCGATCGCCTCGAAGGTGCTGCGCACGGTGAACTCGAGCTTCTACGGCCTGAGCCGGAAGTGCGGCTCGATCCAGCAGGCGCTCGCGTTCCTCGGAATGCAGACGGTGAAGGCGCTCGTGCTCGGCTTCAGCCTGGCGCGGTCGATCGACGGCGGCGGGCTCGACGAGGTCGAGTTCGACTTCCTCGACTACTGGCGGCGGTCGATCTACTCGGCGGCCGCCGCGCGCCAGCTCGCGGTGCTGTCGCGCCGCTCCGATCCCGACGAGGCGTTCGTCGCAGCGCTCGTGCAGGATGTGGGCACGGTGGTGCTGTGGCGCGCGTTCGGCGACCGCTACCTGCAGGTGCTCGACCTCGCGCGCGGCGACCATCGCCGCCTGTGCGCGCTCGAGCAGCGCAGCTTCGAGACCGACCACGCCGAGGTCGGCGCCGCGCTTCTCGCGCGCTGGCAGTTTCCTGCGCACATCGTCGAGTCGGTCCGCCTGCACCACCGCTCGCACGACGCATCGGTCGACGCGATGGACTTCACCCGCACCATCGAGCTCTCCGCAACGGTCGCGCGCATCCTCTCGCCGAAGGGCGGCGAGGCCGACATCGCGCGCTACCGCCGCGACGGTCAGGAGTGGTTCGACCTGCGGCCCGCGCCGCTCATGCTCACGCTGCAGAAGATCTCGGATCAGGCGGACGAGCTCTCCCGCGCCTTCGGGCTCGAGACGGGCTCGGCGGCCGATGTCGACGCGATCCTGAAGCGCGCCGCGCAGATCCGCGGCGAGCAGCGACTTGCCGCGCCCGACACCGACGGCACCGATCCCGACACGGTCGACCACGCGTCGGTGAGCTTCACGAGCATTCCCGACGCGCGCGCGTTCGGCAGCGACCTCGAGCGCGAGTTCCTGCGCCACGAGCGCCGCGCGGGCACGGGGATCGTGCTCGTCGGCATCGACCGCGCGCGCGAGCTGCAGCAGGCCTACTCGGCGCGCGGCGTCGAGAGCGCGATGAACCACGCGCTGCGCGCGGCCGCCAAGGTGCTTGGCCGCTCCGACGCGATCTACCGCTTCGTGGGCGCCGAGATCGTGGTGCTGATGCGCGAGACCGAGATCGACGAGGTGTGCCGCGTGGCCGAGCTCATCCGCCGCCGCATCGCGGAGTCGCCCGTCGACCTCGACCACAGCGCGTCGCGCAGCTTTCCGATCACGGCGTCGGTGGGAGCCGCGATCCACGAGCCCGAGGCCGCGCTGCGCGGAGGCGGCTCGATCGCGACCCCCGACCAGCTGGTGCGCGCGGCGATGTTCGCGCTGGCCTCGAGCCGGCGCGTGCGCAACCGCGTCACGCTGTTCCACCAGGGGCTCGACGCGCCCGCCGCGTGAGCGCCGCTACTTCGCCGCGCCCGGCGCGGGAAGCACATGCACCGACACCTTCGGCTCGAGCGGGAACCGCTCGCAGCATGCGCGCAGGTCGGCGAGCGTGACGCGCGAGATGCGCTCCACCTCGTCCTCGAGCGTGCAGTACTCGGCGCCATAGCCCCACAGCGTGCCCAGCCTGAACATGCGCCCGTTCGGGCGTTCGCTGCCCACCGCGGCGCCCGTCGCGATGCGGCTGCGCGCACGCAGCAGGTCGTCGTCGGTGATCGACTGCAGCAGCTTCGCGAGCTCCGCGCGCAGCACGCCCTCGATGTCGTCGGCCTTCGCGGGGTCGCACACCGCGAACAGCGTGTGGTCGCCCGTGCCGTCGTGCCCGTCGTACGAGGCGCTCGCCTCCTCGGCGAGACCCTCCTCGACGAGCGCCCAGTGCAGGCGCGAGCCATCGCCGCCGCCGAAGATGTGCATGAGGATTCCCGCCGCGTAGCGAAGGTCATCCTGGATGCTCGGCGCGGGCATCGAGAGCAGCAGGTACGCGCGCGCCGTGTTCTTCAGACGGATGAGCGTGTCGCCCTTGC
>JBJTOV010000105.1:0-4043 GCA_046074745.1 Planctomycetota bacterium
CAGCCCCGCCAGGATCTCTGCCTCGGCGTCGACGCGGTAGTCGCGCTCCCTCTCGAAGGTGTCGTCCTTGGTGCGGTGGAAGAACCACGCCACTGCATCGCCCGTCGTGGGCCCGCCCGGCTCGCCCCACCCCTCGTCGCCGTACCAGTCGACGATCATCGGAAACTCAGGAATGTCCTTCTCGTACAGCCGGAAGCACGAGATGCCCTGCCGCTTCGCCCACTTGGCGAGGTGGCGCATGCGGTTGTCGAGCCTCTCGCCGAGCATCGACGCAGGATAGCGGCGCGCGGCGCAGAGACGACCTCAGCCAGCCGACTTCCATCACACGACTTCAGGCGGCTCGAATCCCTTGCGGTACTCGCGCGTCACGCAGGTCTTCGTGGCTTCCTCGTGGTTGGTGAAGGCAAGCTTCGCCTTGTCCCAGCGCAGTTCCTGGTTCGGGAAGCGCGCGGCGCGCGAGCACAGCAGCCCGGCTTCCGCCATGCCCGAGGCGTGGAAGAACGGCGACTGCACGAATCCATCGGTCTTGCGTCCCGCGCCGCCCACGATCGCATCGACCCACGCATGCCAGTGGTTGCGCGCCGTCACCTTGCCCAGGCCGGGCAGCGTCTTGAAATCGACGGGCTTGCCTTCGATCCAGACCTCGACCGGCCCCTCGGCGCCGCAGCAGACCACGCCGCCCTCGCACACGACGAGCGTTCCGATGCCGCCGAAACGGCCCTCGGGCAATCCGAGCGCCGCGCGCGACGGCGCCTGCGCCTGGTCGGCGTAGTGCACCACGAAGCGGTCGTGCGCGAAGCGGCCTCGGTTCGGCGCCTTCGACATGTCGTAGGTCAGCGTCGAGCGCACGCCGCGCGCGTGATAGAAGTCGCTCGGTTTCAGCGTGTTCGCCTGCACCGCGACCGGCGACGGAAGGTCGTACGCGAAGTACAGCACATCGAGGAGATGCGTGCACCAGTCGCCGAGCTGCCCCGTGCCGTAGTCCCACGACGAACGCCACTGCAGCCCGATCAGACCCGGGCGGCATGGCGCGTCGACCGCCGCGCCGAGCCAGAGCGGCCAGTCGATGTTGGCAGGCGGCTGGATCGGATCCTTCAGGCCGCCGTACCAGAAGTATCCGCCCGTCCCCTCGTCCGGGCCCCCGATCCACACATGCGCCTCGATCGCCTTGCCGAGCAGTCCGCTCTTCAGGATGTCGACCATGTGCTGCCGCGGCTCGGGCCCCATGCGCTGGTTGCCCGTCTGCGTGACGAGCTTCGGCCGCGCGGCCACCGCGCGCTGGATGGCCACGACCTCGGAAAGCTGCTGCACGAGCGGCTTCTGGCCGTAGACATGCTTGTTGGCGCGCATCGCCCACAGGTCGATGACCGCATGGTTGTGGTCGGGCGTGCACACCACGACCGCATCGAACTTGTCGCCGTGCCTGTCGAACGCCTCGCGGAAATCGCGGCAGGTGAACGCCTCGGGGTGGTCCTTCGCGACCGACGCGAGCGCGTCGGAGTCGACATCGCACAGGCCCGTGAACACGACATCGGGGTGCCCCTTCAGCTGGTCGCGGTCGGCGGGCGCGATGCTCCCGCCCACTCCCACCTGCAGGAGCTGCAGCTTGCCCATCCTTCCGCGAAATCTCGGCCTCGGCGCGGGCGCCGCCAGCGCCATGGCGGGAGAGGCGAGAAGACCAGCGGCGAACGCGCCGCCCGCGGTTGCGGCGGCGGTTCGGATGATGTCGCGTCGGGTGTGCATCCGCGCAACCTAGCGGCTCGCGCGAGTGCGCACAACGGTTCTCCGCCAACTCGCGACTTTCGCAGCACCCGCGCGTCACTCGGCCGACACCGCCGCGCGCATGAACAGGGTCTTCCGCGCCTTCGCGAGCTGGATCACCGCCACCCCGCCGAGCATCAGCCCCGCGGCCACGAAGGTGCGCGGCCCGATCGGCTCATCGACGAGCATCCATCCGAGAAAGATCGCGACCAGCGGGTTGACATACGCGTAGGTCGCCACGCGCGCCGCGGGCTGGTGGCGCAGCAGCCAGATGTACGCGGTGAACCCGCACAGCGAGCCGAACACCACGAGATAGGCCCACTGCATCCAGGTCGTCGCCGTGGGCGGATTCGCCGCGAGCAGCGACCACTCGTCGTGCATGACGAGCTCCTTCGGAACGCTGGCCACGGCAAGCACCGCCCCGCCCGCGAGCATCTGCATCGCGGTCGCGACCAGCGGCGAGTGCGCCCCGCCCGGCCGCTTCGACCACACGCTGCCGAGCGCCCATCCGAGCGTGGCCACCACCATCACCACGACGCCCGTCGTCGAGATCGCCCCCGCCGCGCCGAGGTCACCGAAGCGCAGCACGCCCACACCCGCGATGCCGAGCGCGATGCCCGCCCAGACGACGCGCGGCGGCCGATGCGTGCGGTGCATCATCGCGTCGAGGCCCACGAGCCAAAGCGGCGTGATCGCCGTCATCAGCGCCACGATGCCCGAGCCCGTCGTCGCCGACGCGACCGCGACGCCGCCGTTCCCGAGAAGCATCAGGCAGCTGCCCACGATGCCCGCATGGAGCCACGCGCGCAGCGAGAAATCGCTGCGCCGCACCACGCCCTGCATCGAGGCGATCGCAAGCAGCAGCAGCCCCGACGCAAGGAACCGCGACGACGCCATCACGAACGCACCGTGCTCGCTCACCAGCTTGATGACGAGATAGGTCGAGCCCCAGATCAGGTACACGGCGGCGAAGGCGAGCGAAACACGCAGCGCGCTCGGTCCTGCGGGGAGGTCGTCGTCGGTGGGCGGCATCGAGGCCTTGGGTTCGCGATCAATCTGCCGGATCTGATGCAGGCCCACCATCCGAGGCTCACAGACCGAGGCTACTGCGTCCGACGCGCGCGAGGACATACTCCTCGATGTCATGCGGCAGCAGCGTCACGGTCCTGCTGTTGCGCCGCGCGAACGCGAGCCAAGCCTCGCCGCCCGTCCGAAGCTTGACGCGCAGCGACATCAGCCTCGGCGACGGCTGCACGCTGAGCACGGCGACCGTCTTCTCCGGCCCCATCACGACCATCCGCACATCGACGCGGCTCCTCGCGATGTCGGGGACGCTGAAGTTCCCGAAGTCGTTCATGAGCTGCTCGCACCACTTGTCGCAGCCCATGCTGCCTCTCGGGGGTACGGTGAACCGGCCGAAGTCGTGCTCGATCCCGAGCACCTCGCCGCTCGGATCCACGCCGACCAGGACGATCCCTCCCTCCGTGTTCAGGAAGGCGCACACCGCCCCGAGGACCTCGTCCCGGAGTTCGTCCTGCTTGAGAAACGGACTGCCCGCGGGGCCCTTGTGGCTGTAGTAGAGCGAGGACTTGAACTCGACGCTGCCGTTCTCCCCGTCGCGGACCAGCGTTTCCACGAACTCGACCCGCTCGCCCGCGGAGAGCCGTCGCGTGACCGCGCGCGGCTGCGTCGGCAAGCCCTCGCCGAGAGCCGGCGTCACATCGAGCCCGAGCTCGGCGAAGAGCCGCGCGTAGTGACCCGTCAGCTCGAGCCGCTGCCCCGGCGTCAGCCGATCGGGGATGAACTCCGCAGGCACGAAGACCGCCTCGCGCGATGCGAGGCAGCTCGCGATGATCGCGAAGATCCGCTCGTCGATGAGCGCGATGAGAGCCTGCGTCTCAGTCATGGCGGAGTTCCGTCAGGCGGACGACCCGCCGTGCGATGTTCCTGGCCCGGCGCTCCCAGAATTTCCCGACCTGCCCGCCGCCCCGGTCGGAGGTCAGGTAGCGGAAGCAGTCGCGGTCGATCTCGACGCGCTGCCACTGCGCCTCGTGCGTCTCCCATGCAAGCGCGTCATTCTCTATCGCGGTGGCCGGATGATCGGCGCGCCACTTCAGGTTCGAGGGCCGCGAGAGCGGCATCATGTTGGCCACGGAGGAGATCGGGTCGCTCGGATCGCGCGAATCGAGGTACGCAGCGAACGCCCCATTGCGGTTCTGCTTGCACCACTTCTGCGGCCAGATGTGGTGGAGGTCGAGCGACTCGGCGCCGGCCGAGAGAGG
>JBJTOV010000106.1:0-3141 GCA_046074745.1 Planctomycetota bacterium
CCTTCTGGAAGCACGAAGTACTCCCATGGCCGCGGCTCGCTGTACACGCCCGGCTCGAGCAGGTAGCCGATGCCCGCCACGCCCAGCAGATCGGTCACGAAGCGAAGCTCTCGCCCGTTCCACGCGAACAGCACGGGACACGACGAGATCTGCCGCTGCGTCTCGACCAGCGCATGCCGCGCGCCCGCCTCGAGGCCGAGCTCGGTCTGGAACACGCCGTCCGACCACTCGATCTCGAGGAAGTCGATCGCCTCGAACGGCCCCATGCCGATCGCCGCGGGCGCGAGCGACTGCCCGCGGCCCGTGTGCGCGCGAAAGCTCTCGCCGCCGAACCACTCGGTGCCGACGCGCGCCGCGTAGCTCGTTCCGATCCCGCTCGTGTTCGACCGCATCGACTGCGACGGATCGGTGCGCCCGCTGAAGGCGACCGCCGCGAAGTTCCCGCGCCCGGGCCCGGGCGCGCGCACGAGCGGCGGCTTGCCGGCGCGCAGCGAGAGCATCGACGGCCCCCGCTCGGGCTCGAGCACCGCGAGCTGCGTGTGCACCGCGCCCTCGTCCGGCGCGAGCGCGAACACCTCGCGCCCCGCGGTGTCGTGCACGGTGATCCGGTCGAGGCCGAACACCACCATGTCGGCGTGGCCGTCGCCCGTCACATCGCCCGCCCCGATCTTCACGCTTCGGTTCGGCGGAAACGCCTCGATGCGCGTCGGAAGCTTCAGGTAGCTCGAGGAAAGCGTGACCAGGCGGCGCAGCGGGATGTCGGCGAGCTCCACGACCGCCGCGCCGAGCGCGTCTTCCTCGAGCTGCTTCTGCGACACGCCCGGCGCGACGCCCGGCGCCCACTTCCACAGGCGGTCGTTCAGCAGCACCTCGTGCGGCAGCGTCGCGTTGATCACCACGATGTCGGCGTCGCGGTCGTGGTCGAGGTCGCTGACGATCACCGAGCGCGGCCCGCGGTCGGCCGTCGCCACGCCCGCCTGCGCGCCGATCTCGCGGAATGTCCCGTCGAGGTTGTTGATGTGGAGCTCGTTCGGCCCCTCGTTCGCAAGCAGGAAGATGTCGAGGTCGCCGTCGTGGTCGAGGTCGGCGAGCGCGCCGTCGGGGCACCGGCTCATGCGCCCGCGCACGCCCGCGGCCGCGGTGGCGTCGCGAAACGAGCCATCGGGCTGCTGCAGCAGCATGCGGTTTCCGCCGCTGCAGCACGCGTAGCAGTCGACGCGGCCGTCGGCGTCGATGTCGCCGAAGAGGAGCGAGTTCACGCGCTCCCCCGCCAGGGCGGGCAGCGTGTGGTCGGTGAGCGCGAGGAATGGCTGGCCCGCGCGCCCCTTCAGGACGAGCGGCAGCGCCTTCTTCGCGCCTCCCTCGCCGCGCATGATGGCGCGCGCGATCACGAGGTCCTGCACGCCGTCGCCATCGAGGTCGACGCTCGCCGCGTGCTGGTCGACATCGCCCGACCACTCGGGCGCGAATCCCGCGGGCCACTCGATCGCAAGTTCCCGCGGCTCGGCGAACACGGGGCCCTCGGGCGGGCGATAGGCAGGCCGCGAGGAATCCTCGGGAACCACCGCCAGGCCCATCGTTCCCATGCGCGTGTACTTGAACTCGGCCGCGCGCGCACGCGGGTTCTCGGCCAGGCGCTCGAACGCGGCCAGCGCCGCATCGGCCGCCTTCTCGTCTCCGAGCTTGCGCGCGCAGCGCTGCACGCCAAGAAGCGCGCTCTTCAGATATGGATCGCGGTCGGCCGCCTGGCGGTACCAGCCGAGCGCCTTCGCGGCCTCGTCCACCTGCTCGAGCGCCTGACCCGTGAAGTACGCGGCGTACGCGTCGGCCCCGCGCGCCTCGGCGACGGGCAGGAAGGCCGCCACGGCCTCGCCCGCGCGTCCGAGGTAGAGAAGGCACAGCCCCTGGCAGTAGCGCGCGCGCAGCTCGATGTCGCGCGGCGGCTTGCCCGCGATGATCGCGGCAAGCTGCGCAAGCGCGTCGTCCTGCGCGCCGTCGCGCGACTGGTTGAGCGTGGCGATCGCCTTGCCGAGCGCAGCCTCGACGGGCGCACCCGGCTTCGCGGCCAGCGCCTCGAACGCCGCGGCGGCATCCTCGAACTCGAAGCGGCCCATCATCCCGACCGCGCGGTTCATCTCGGCCACCACCGCTGGATCGGCCACGCGCGGAGCGGGCGGCGCCTTCGCGCGCGCCTCGTCGGCCTCAGAGCCCTTGCCATCGCCGCATCCGCCCGCAAGCAGCGCGGAGAGCGCACAGAGGACGAGCGTGAACCGTCGCATCGAATGCATGCGCGCAGGATACGGCCGTCAGGGCAGCGCGCGCTTGGCGGCCGCGATGCGCGCCTCGTTCGACTCGATCGAGATCGCGCCGCTTCCCGCGCGCGCAAACATCGGCCGCGACGCGTACGGGTGGACTTCCGCGCGGAAATGGCCGCGCATGTCGTGCCCGCGCCTCCGCTCGCGCGCCTCGCGCAGCGCCGCAAGGTCGATCGGGGCCACCACGACCTTCTCGCCGGGCCCGGGGTCGGCCTGCGCCAGGATGCGTCCGTCGAAGTCGACCGCCATCGAGCCGCCCGGCCACGAGAACGGCGGATACCCCTCGAAGGTCGCGCCTTGGTTGCACGCGAGCACGAACGCGGTGTTCTCGATCGCGCGCGCGCGGTTGATGGTGGTCCACCAGTCCATGGGCGCGGTCGCGCCCCACGGGTCCATGTACGCGCTCACGCGCACCAGCACCTCGGCGCCGTTGAAGGCGAGCTGGCGGATCGACTCGGGAAACAGCCAGTCGTAGCAGATGGCGCAGCCGATCCGTCCGATCTCGGTGTCGGCCACGGGGAACGGCTCGTCGGCATAGCCCGGCAGATCGTGCGGGCTCGCGTGCACCTCCCATGGGATCCACGGGTTCACCTTGCGGTACTTCGCCACGATGCCGTCGGGTCCGACGAGGCAGGTCGTGTTGAACACCGCGCCCGGGTAGCGCGCATCGCGCTCGATGAAGGTGCCCGTCTGCACGAAGCAGCCCGTTTTCCGCGCGAACCGCTGGTACGCGTCGGTGTGCTCGTTCGGCAGCTCGACCGCGAGGTGCTCGAGCAGCTCCTCGACGGTGAAGTAGACGGGCGCCGCGTGCGCGAACTCGGGAAAC
>JBJTOV010000107.1:0-9376 GCA_046074745.1 Planctomycetota bacterium
ATCTGTCGTTCACGTACCACTTCCGTAGGGCGATCATTCGTTGGGCCTTCAACACCATAATTGTGACTATAATTCGAGTTTTCGCCATCGCGATTGTCTTCACCATTCGCGGCATTATGTTTTTCGCTATAGGTGACTAAATCATTGAGTGTAAAACCATCATGCGAGGTGATGAAATTAATGCTGCAATGCGGTGGGCGATTGGTGTGAGCGTAAAGATCGCTGGAGCCAGCCAGGCGAGTGGCGAGGCGGCCTACGGCATGTGGATCACCGCGCCAGTAGCGCCGCACATCATCCCGGTATAGGCCATTCCATTCCGCCCAGCGACCATCCCCAAACGAACCAACTTGGTAGGCGCCCGCAGCATCCCAGGCTTCCGCAATGATTTTGGTGTCGGCGAGCATGGGATCTTCGGCAATCACCTCCAGCATGGGCGGATTGGGCACCAGTCGTCCCACGATCCATGTCGGCGCATCGATCCGCGTGGCGACCTGGTCGCCCGAGCAGCTCGCGACCGTCCGCCTCGGCGACGGCGCCGGCAGCCCGGACGCCGTCACTTTCGCGGCGACCGACACCGCGCCGCGCCGCGCGCGCCGAAGGCCAATGGACACGCTGCTCGAGGGCATGCACGGCATCGACCGCCCCGACGAGGCGCTCGCCGCGATCCGCGCGCTCGCCTCGCGATAGCGCCGCGCCCTCCGATCCCTACGACCGTTCCAAACGGAACCTACGCCGCCCGCATCCACCTGCGCGGCCGCGCATCTCCTGCGTCACAGATCGCGCCGGCCGCATCGGCCTCACACCCGCACCCCCAATGCGGCGGTCCTCGCTCCATCGACTGGCAAACGCCTCGCGCGAATCTGACCGTGGAGATGTCCGTGTCTTCCCACCGTCCCGGGAGGCGCGACCGAGGAACCGCCATGACCAGCCGCGCCACCACCTTCTCCGTTCTCGCGCTCGCCGTCGCAGGCGCCGCCGCCATGGCCCCGCAGAACGGCAATGGTGGCGGTGGCGGCTCCAACACCGCGCGCGCCAAGATCCATGTCACCACCCCCGGCTTCGCCAACCCGCGCGACGCCGTCGGCGCCGATGTCCTCGTCGAGCGCATCGAGTACCCGGACGGCGTCGTCGTCAACTCGAACCAGTTCGTCTACCCGGGCCAGATCCTGAACTTCCTGTACACAGGCCCCACCGAGCGACTCCGCGTCATGAACGGCCCGCAGGCCACCGTCGGCGCACCCGGCGTCTCGTACATCGAGGCGCAGGACGGCAATCCCGCGACGATCTCGGTGCAGGACCGCACGCTCTTCTGCGGCAAGGTCGAGCAGGCGCTCGGCAACAACAATGTCAACAACCGCGTCCACCTCGCCACCCAGTCGGGCTACTCGTTCATCGTGGGCCTCGAGACGCGCATCTGGGACAGCCACTTCTCGCTCGACAACCGCCACGAGCTCTTCATCTTCGAGGAGCAGGGCAACAGCGTGATGACCATCCAGCCGCTCGACGACGACCTGCAGCCGATCGGCACCGCGGTCGAGGTTCGCGCGGTCGACATCGCGTCGATCCAGCCCGAGAAGGTCTGGGTCGGCCGCTTCACCAACGCAGGCCAGCCGCAGAACGGCACCTACGAGGCGAAGATGTTCAGCATCGACCTCACCCGCCTCGGCGTGTCGCACCTGAAGTACTTCGCGCTCACCACCCAGATCTCGGGCGGCGGCGAAGCAAGCGCCGACTTCAAGATCATCGCGGTCGACACCTCGCCCGCTCCGGCGGCGCAGACGATGACCTTCGACTGATCGAAGTGGTCGATAGCCAGCATGCTTCGAAGGCCCGTCGCGCGACGGGCCTTCGCTGCTTGAATGCGCACGGAAAAATCTCGGCGTGGCGGGCAGGAACCGCGCATCGCGGGTTCTCAGCCCATGCGCGGGCGCCGCCGACGGCACTCGGCGCTGCTGACCGAGAAACTGCGGCGCCGCGCACCGCGTGCGCGCGAGTTACACGCGCGCAACCCTCCCGAGGCCGCCTGCACCCGCATCCCCGCGGGTCGGCCTGACTCCGACGCGCATCCCCCGCCCGCGCTCCCCCGACGGAAACCCGCGCCTATTCGTCAAGGTTCTTGAGGATCATTGCGGGCCTCCTTAGTTTCCGCCGCTGGAAAGAGGGCGTGCCGAGCACTGCGGGCGGAGTACCGCAACCGCTCGGCGCGGAAATGGAGGATGACATGCTGCAGATTCGCCGCATTTTGGCTGCCGCCGTGGCCGCTTCGTGTGCCTTGACCGCTGTCGCCACGCCGCCTGGCCGCCCGTCGGCCGCAAACCCCAAGGTCTTCATCGAGACCCCGGGCTACGCGAACCCGCGCGAGGCCGTGAACGCCGATGTCCTGATCCAGACGATCGTGTTCGAAGACGGGCTTGAGATCGGCCCCGATCAGCTCCGCTTCGCGGGCCAGATCGTCGAGATGAACTACGCAGGCCCGCTCGACGCCTTCCGCGTCGTGAACGGCGAACTGGCGACGATCGGCACCGCGGGCGTCTCGTACATCGAGGCGCAGGACAATGTCCCCGCGTCGATCTCGGCACTCGATCGCACGCTGTTCTGCCAGCGCGTCGAGAACTCGCTCGCCAACCGCAACCTCAACAACCGCGTCCACCTCGCGTCGCAGTCGGGCTACTCGTTCGTGATCGGCTTCGAGTCGCGCATCTGGGACAGCCACTTCGATGCAGATCAGCGCCCCGAGATCCTCATCTTCGAGGAGCAGGGAAACAGCGTGCTCACCGTCCAGGCGCTGAACGACGCGCTTCAGCCCGTCGGCACGCCAGTCGAGATCCGCGCGGTCGATATCCGCTCGATCCAGCCGAAGAAGGTCTGGGTTGGCCGTTTCGACAACAACGGCCAGTGGCAGCCGGGAACCTACGAGTCGAAGCTCGCCTCGATCGACCTTACCGCGCTCGGAGTGCAGAGCGTGAAGTTCCTGCGCATCACCACCTCGATCTCAAGCGGTGGCGAGGCGAGCGCGGACCTGAAGATCGTCGCGGTCGATTCCGCGCCAACCCCCGCAGCCGAGCCGATCGGATTCGACTGACCCGCCCTTCCAGAGAGTCTCGCGCAGGCCCGCCCCACGGCGGGCCTGTGTGTTATCCGACCACAACTGCGAGGAAGCCCTTCGAAAGCGCCGCGCGCCGCAATTTCATGGGCAGCCTGTGCGATTTTTGACGCATATCGCAGCATCGACCTTAAGTCTTCTTGCAACCGATACTTCCGACGCTAGGTTCGGTCCGTTCGCTTCGCCTATCGAAGAAGTCGTGCCTCGATCGGTGCAAGGGTCGGATGAATCGCCCACTCGGGCTCGGCGGGAAGCTCCCGCCACCATCCCGGCCAATGCCGAGGACTCATACGCGGCTCTGGGAAGGCGCAGCTCGAGGATCGGGCCATGTCGTCACGCACCCCTCTCGCTACGCTCATCGCCCTCGCCGCCGCGGCTTCGCTGCACGCCGCGCCGCCCACCGGCGGCAATGACGGCGGCAACTCAAACTCGTCGGGGTCGCAGTCGTCATCCGATCTGAGCCGCCCCCGCGTTACCGTTGCGACGCCGGGCTATGCGAATCCGCGCGACGCGGTTGGCGCGGATGTGCTGCTCTCATCGGTGCAGTTCGCCGATGGCGTCACCGTTGGACCTGCGCACTTCGTGCATGTCGGCAATGTCATGAGCCTCAGTTTCGGCAACAACACGGGCAGTCTGCGCGTCGCCAACGGTCCGCTCGCAACCATCGGTTCACCTGGCGTTTCGTTCATCGAGGCTCAGGACCTCGACAACTCCTCGATCTCCTCGTTCGACCGCATCCAGTTCTGCCAGAAGATCGACCAGTCGCTCCAGAACGCGAATCTCAACAACCGCGTCGGGATCAAGGGCGCGAACGGGCTCGGGTTCACCTGCACGATGGCCCTCGAATCGCTCGTCTTCGACAGCCACCCCGGCCCCGACAACCGCCCCGAGATCTTCATCTTCGAGGAGCAGGGAAACAGCGTGCTCACCGTGCAGGCGCTCAACGACCTGCTCCTGCCCGTCGGCACTCCGATCGAAGTCCGCGCGGTCGACCTCGCATCGGTGCAACCCGCCAAGATCTGGGTTGGACGCATCGCGGACGACGGCGCACTGCTCTCCGGCGCGCACGAACTGAAGATGTTCGCGATCGACCTGACCACGCTCGGGGTTCCGAACCTCAGGTACCTGCGGATCACGAACTCGGTCTCAAGTGGCGGTAACTCGGCCGCAGACCTCAAGGTCATCGGCGTCGATACCTCCCCGCAGTTTGCCCCCGAGACGATGGGATTCGACTGACGCGACGAAAACGGGCCAGCAGCGGCTCTGAAGACGCTACCGGCATCCGCTCAAGATCGAAACCTCTCTGTCAATTTTTGACGGACTGTGATTTGGTTGCAGCGCCCGAGGCCCTAGGAGGTTAGAATGACCTCGCTGGACGTCCCCAGCGCCGCGGCGTTGCCGCACGACATCCAGAGAGCCGGAGAGCAAGATGGCAGGGATTGCTGTTGACCCTATTCGTTCTGCGCGCCTTTGTGCGCTTGCCGTTCTCGCTTGTTGCGTCGTTGGCTCCGCTGGCGGAGGCGGTGGAGGCGGTGGAGGCGGCTCCGCCTCGGGTGGCGGCGCGAGCGCTTCCAGCTCCCAGTCCGACGCCACGATGCCCACCTTCGTCGTGTTCGCACCGTCGAATCCGAACGACCCGCACGCGGCGACGAACGCGGAGATCCTCCTCCAGCGAATCATCTACAAGGATGTCAACATCGGGCAAGGCAGCAACCAGCTGCCCGTGCACCATTCGCAGCTGATCTACCCGATGTCGGTGACGATGCTGAACTACGCGGGCCCCGCGGGCAACTTCCGCGTCACGAACGGCGCGCTCGCGCCTTGGTCCGGCCAGACCATTCCCGGGCAGGCGTCATCGGCGTTCAGCTCGATCGTCTCGGGCAACCGCACGCAGCTCTTCCTCGAGCAGGCGGGCACCGTGGCTGCGAACCTCGGCAACCCGAACACCCTTGAGCAAGCCGACTACGCGCCGTTCGCGGCAGCGATCCTTGGCTGCCTTCGCAACAACAACCTGAACTACCGCGTGGGCCTTGAGAATGCGCCCCCCTCGGTGCAGTTCTCCTACGAGATCGAGTTCCAGAGCCGCGTGTGGGACAGCCACTTCACCCTCGATACGCGCCAGGAACTGATCTTCTTCGAGGAGCAGGGCAACAGCGTGCTCACCGTGCAGGCCATGGAGGGAAGCCAGCTCGTCGGCAACCCCGTCGTGATGCGCTCGGTGGACTTGATCGACCTGCGGAACGCGCTCAAGGTCAGCGCCGACACGATGACCGCCACTCCGACGGCCATCACCCAGAATGCGGGCCGCGTGAAGCTCGGAAAGGTCCGGCCCGACGGAACCATCGACAACCAGGGCACCTGGGCCAAGTTCTACGCGATGGACCTGAATGAGCTCGGCGTGGCGCACCTGAAGAAGATCCGCGTCAGTTCGTCGCTTGCCTCAGGGAGCGGCGGCGGCAACCGCAGCGCGCATGTCAAGGTCATGGCGTTCGACACCTCGCCTGCGTACACCGCGCAGACGATGAACTTCGACTGAGCCCGGCGCGCGAGCAGCGCCCGAACCCGAGCCCTTCCCACGGGCCGCGCCTGTACGCTTCGCGCGTGCAGCGGCCGACGGGAATCATCCTCGACACGGGATACCTCGGCATTCCGGGCGCCGCCTCCGCGGTGCTCGTGCTTGCCCCTCGCGCTCCCGTACTCATCGAGTGCGGGTGCGCCGTCGCCCATGATGCGCTCTGCGCGCAGCTTGCCGCGCACGGCGTCCGCCCGCGCGACCTGGCGGCGCTGTTCGTCACCCACATCCACCTCGACCACGCGGGTGGTGCGGGGCACCTCGCGCGGGAGGGCGTGCCCGTGTTTGTCCATCCGCGCGGGGCGCGGCATCTGGTCGACCCGACGCGGCTGATCGCGGGATCGCGCGCCGTGCACGGGCCGCGCTACGAGCGCCACTACGGCGACCCCCTTCCCATCGCCCCTTCGCGCGTCCGCGCCGTCGAGCATGGCCAGACGGTCGAGGCGGGCGGGCTTGCGTTCACGGCGATCGAGACGCCGGGGCACGCTCGGCACCACCACGCGTGGCTCGAGGCGGAGCCTGGCCAGCCGCCGCACGCGGTCTACACGGGCGATGTGCTGGGCATGGTCTCGCCGGGCTCGAGCCACATCTCGATTCCCGTGCCGCCGAGCGACATCGACATTCCCGCGTGGCGCGTGTCGATCGCGCGGCTGCGCGAGCTGCCGGCGGGCATCGACGCCGTGCTGACGCATGGCGGCCGCATGCCGCTTCACGCGCACCTCGCGGCCTTCGTCTCGCGCATGGATGAGGAACTGCCCCTGCTCGCCGAGCTGGTCGAACTGGCGAAGTCCGATCCGCGGCACGCCGACGCGCGCTACCGCGATTTCCTGATGCCGCGGGCGCGGGCCGCGGGGCTCGACGACGACCTGGCGGCGATGCTTCTCGGCCGCGCGTTCCGAGCGATGAACCTTGCGGGCATCGCCGATGCGATCTCCGCAGGACGCTTCGACACGCGCGTCGGTTGACGCCGCGCCACGGGCTCTGGCTAGCCGTGCACGCTCTCGAGGAAGCTCGCGAGGTGGCGCGCGATGAACCAGTCGAGCGCCGTGCGCGTGGCCGAGGCGTCGACACCCCACATGGTCACGCTCGGCTCGAGGTACTCGAGGTCGGCCAGCACCTGCAGCTGGCCGTCCACGACATAGGCCTTGGGGAGCCGCGTGCCGTAGTACGCGCTGGCCGCGTTCACGCCGGGCTCGCCGATCGCGATCGACGGCTGCAGCAGCAGCTCGCGGTCGTTCAGGTACCAGAGGTCGGTCATCACCATCGGAACGAGCCGCGCCTCCTCGTTCGGAATGTTCTGGCGCTGCCACTGGCGGATCGCCATGACCAGGCGGTTCGCGAGCGGCCGATCGGTGATTTCGCTGCGCAGATGCGCGCCCACCACCACGGGCAGCAGCCGTGCGACCTCGATGGGCATGTCCGGCGGCGTTACCGCCCACGCGGCGTCGATCGCGCTGTCGGCCAGACACTGCGTGTGGGGAAGCGGCGGATTCGACGACTCATGCATGGCGTGGAGGTATCGGCGTGAATGCACGGCACTCCACAACCCTCGCGGAGCCCGCGGCCTTTCGCACGGAGCTACCCGCGTCCGCGAACCTCGTGATGCGGCGCAAGGTCGGTGCGCGGCTCGGGATAGGTCCAGCTCGAGATCAGCAGGCGGAGCGGCTGCGAGGCGTCGGGCGTCTCGCGGGCCGCGGGGCCGGGCCCCTCGGCGCCCACCGACGAGGCGGCCTTCCGCGCCGCACGGCGCAGCAAGCCCTGCTTCGGGCTACGCAGCATGCCGTGACGGGTGTCGAGCGTGACGAGGTAGAACGACGACACGCAGCGCGGCGAGATGCAGCGGACTTCCATGCCGCCCGCCGAGTAGGTGAGCACGATCAGCGAGTCGTCGACCGTGAATAGATTGCCGCGCGCGTCGCGCAGCCAGCCGGCGCCCACGCTCGCGTCGGGCGCCATGCCGAGCCCGAGCTTGCGGCGCAGCCACGGGTCGGTGGCGATCAGGAGGATCGCGATGAACAGGATCACGACGCCCATCCACTCGAAGCCGACAGGCATCCGTCCGAGCCACAGGGCCTCGAGCGCGTCGAACACCGATCGTGCGTACTGGAGCAGCATGAGAAGCCCCGCGATCGAAGTGCCCGGAACGCTCCGCGACACGGGCAGCAGCTCGGGCTCGGGCATCCGCCCGCGCGGAGCCAAGGGCGCGATGTGCGCGGTGAACTGCGGAAGGTCGGCATACGCGCGGTCGATCACGAGCACGGGGCGCTCGGGCAGCGCCAGGAGCCGTGCGTAGCTCGCGGGGTCGTCACGCTCGGAGCGCCTCGAGCCGTGGTTCGGCAGCAGGCTTCCGATCGGATCCTCGAGCGCCTTCGCGTAGGCGCGCACGCGGCCTTCGCGCTCGACCTTCACCGCACCGACCATGCCGACGCCGAGCAGCGCCGCGATCCACGCGATGATGAGAAACACGATGAGCCCGACGAACCAGTAGCCGCTCGCGCGCCAGATCGCGTAGCCCGCGCCGACAGCCGCTGCGAGCACGATCACGAGAAGGGCCGCGCGCCAGATGATCGAACCTCGTCCGCGGACAGGCCGCGGCGGCGGCGGCGGAACATGCGCGAACGCAACGCGCCGGCCCTCGAAGACCTCGCTGAGCGTCGGCGCGGCGTCGTCCATCGGGCTAGTGGAAGAGCGGGAACCGCCCGCAGAACGCACGGAGCTCGCCGCGGACGGCGGCGATCGTGGCTGCATCGCCCGACGCGCCGAGCACGCGGTCGATCCACGCGGCGACCTGCTCCATCTCGGCCTCCTTCAGTCCGCGCGTCGTGAGCGCGGGCGTGCCGAGCCGCAGGCCGCTCGTCACCATCGGCGGGCGCGGATCGTTCGGAATGCCGTTCTTGTTGACGATGATGCCGGCCTTCTCGAGCCACTTCTCGGCGTCGGCGCCGGTCAGGTCGGCCGAGCGCGCGCGCAGGTCGACGAGCATCAGGTGGTTGTCGGTGCCGCCCGAGCAGAGGCGGTAGTTGCGCTTGACGAGCCCCGCCGCAAGCGCCTGCGCGTTCCTCACGACCTGCTGGCAGTAGGCCTTGAACTCGGGCTTGAGCGCCTCGCCGAAGGCGACCGCCTTCGCGCCGATCACATGCATCAGCGGGCCGCCCTGCGTGCCCGGGAAGACCTTGCGGTCGATCTTCTTCGCGATCTCCTCGTCGTTGGTCAGGATGAGGCCGCCGCGCGGCCCGCGCAGCGTCTTGTGCGTGGTGGTCGTCACCACATGCGCGTGCGGGAACGGCGACGGATGCACGCCCGTCGCGCAGAGGCCCGCGATGTGCGCGATGTCGGCCATCAGCACGGCGCCGACATCGTCGGCGATGGCGCGGAAGCGCGCGAAGTCGATGGTGCGCGGATACGCGGAGTAGCCGCAGATGATCATCTTCGGCTTCGTCTCGCGCGCGATGCGGTGGATGGCGTCGTAGTCGAGGAGCTCGGTCTGCGCGTCGAGGTCGTACTCGGCGATCTTGTAGAAGGTGCCCGAGAAGTTCACCTTCAGGCCGTGCGAGAGATGTCCGCCCGACTTGATCGGGAGCGACAGGATGGTGTCGCCCGGATCGCACATCGCCATGAAGGTCGCGGTGTTCGCGTTGGCGCCGCAGTGGGGCTGGACATTCGCGTACTTGCAGCCGAAGAGCTGCTTCGCGCGGTCGCGG
>JBJTOV010000108.1:0-4752 GCA_046074745.1 Planctomycetota bacterium
CGGGGCCGAGGAAGCCCTCGAACTGGATCTCGGGAACGGGGTGCAGGCCGCCCATCGCGAGGCCGATCGACAGCCCGATGATGCCCGACTCGGCGAGCGGCGTGTCGAACACGCGCTTCTGGCCGAATCGCTTCTGCAGGCCCTCGGTGACGCGGAACACGCCGCCGTTCACGCCGATGTCCTCGCCGAGGAGGACGATGCTCTCGTTCTTCTCCATCTCCTGGATGAGCGCGAGGTTGATGGCCTGGACGAGCGTGAGGTTTGCCATGGTGGTTCCGGGGTCGGGGAGCGGAGAGCGTAGCAGCGCCGCGCGCACGGCTTCAAGCGTGCGTTCGCGGTGCGGCGCCCCCTGCGCGCCGAGCAGGGACGAATAAAGACGGCGCCCCCTTTCGAGGGCGCCGTCCGAGTCTGTTGCACGCGGCCTTCGCCGCGGATCATGCGATTCCGTCGATCACACGGCCTGCATCACCAGGCGACATTGCCCGAGCCCGAGCTGCCCGTGCGGACGGGCTGGCCCGTCTGGCCCTGGAGCATGAGCGCGAGGTCGGTGGTGTCGACCCAGCCGTCGCCGTTCACATCGCCGGCGGCGAGATGGCCCTGGCCGGAGCGGCGGAGTTCCTTCACCGAGATGCGGCTGAGCGGGGCGTCGCCCGTGTAGCTGCCGCAAGACTCGTCGGTGCTGAAGAAGGTGATGGAGAGGTAGGTGAGGTCGGCGTTGGTGACATCGGCGGTTCCCGCGGTGTCATCCGAGCTCGCGTTGAAGTCGCAGTGAGGACCGCTCGTCGACGAGGTGGTGTTCAGAGCCACGCTGGCATTGCGCTGCGAGGCGAACACGCCGAAGTCGAGGATGTCGATCTTCGTGTCCCCGTTCGCGTTGCCGACGAGCAGCCAGTCCGAGCTGCTGTCGACGCCGTTCACGATGTAGCGGCTGTTGTAGCTGCGCGAGGAGTGCGAGCCGGTGTCGCTCGAGGTCGAGACGGCGACGACGCGCCTCAGGGTGTGAAGCGGGTCGCTGACGCGGGCGCAGGCGCTCGACGCCCAGTTCACGCTGCCGGCGAGCTGAACGGTGTTGCCCGAGAGCGAGGACTCTGCGCGCGAGTCTCCGCCCGAGCCGGCCTTCACCATGTTCGCGGTCATCACCTCGGTCTCGGATGTCGCACCAGCCTTCGAGATTTCGAGGCGCAGGCCGCGGGTGAAGCTGTTTGCCACCACCGCGCCGCTCTGCGCAGCTCTCACGACGGCGAGCGAATCGGCCGAGACATCGACGGAGGTGGTCGCTGTGGCCGTGTTGCCGCAAACATCGGTCGCGCTCCAAGTGACCGTGGTGGTCGCGCCCGCTCCGTAGGCATTGCCCGCGGGGCGGTCGTCGCTCACCGTGAGGGAGGTGCTGCAGGCATCCGACGCAGTCGGAGGAGTGAGGGTCACAACCGCTCGGCTCAGTCCGGTTGCGTCTGCCCAGTACGAAACGCCGGCTGGCACACCGGCGAAGGCCGGCACAGAGTGGTGATAGGTGATCGCGGCCAGATCCGTCGCCGCATCCATGCTGACCTGAAGGCCCTGTGCATCCGAGATCATGCTCTCGAATCCGTTGTCGGCGCTGAAGTACACCTTTCCGCCGGCGTCGTTGCAGATCGTCGCATCGCAGTTGAAGCTCAGCGTGATAAGGCCACCATCGATCTCCACATCGGAGTTACCCTCGGTCGTACCGAGCGCGACGATGAAGGTGCCGACATTGCCCGAGATCGAGTGGCTCTCATAGAGCTCGTAATCCAACGGGCTTCCGGAAACCAGCGCGTAGCGATTGCCGCTCACCGCGGGAAGCGACAGCTTGCTTGCGTCATACTTGATGACGAACTGGGCACCGACGCCATCGACGGCGTCGCCGTTCACGCCGACCGTAACGACAAGCTGGTTCCCGATGGCTGGGGTGCTATCCGTAGCCGTCATGCTCAGGTTCGACGCGGCCGACGCCGTCGCCGACGCCACGCCCGCAACGATCGCCGCGAGGCACATCGTGCGCATCTTCTTCTCCATGAAACTCATCTTCGAACTCCTTGTGTGATCAAACAGACTCACTGCGCGGCGGCCGAAACACCCGGCGCCGCACGGATCGCAACGGAACATGCGCCGTTTTCCGACTTGTCGGAATCAATCGATGCGATCTGGGCGGCATTTACCTCGGACCATCCCCACCAGACCGAACTGTCCGATCCCTGGAGACGGAAAGCCGTGGAATCTCGCCCGAGAACAGCTGCGCGTGGCCGAGAACTTCACCGTTCACGCGGCTTCAGAGGCAATTCCGCGGACCAACGCCGTCGTGGCGACCGCGCTCAGTGACCGTGCGCGGCCTGCGCCGCGGCGTCCATCTCGGCCGCGCGTTCCTGCGCCTCGGGCGGAAGCTGGCTCGGATCCTGCCCAAGCGAGTGCGTGTGCATGGTGTCGCGCTGCTTCGCGAGATCCGCGGGAATCTCGGCGTACATCGAGTCGAAGAAGTCGCTGCGGTGCGGCGTGGCGATGCCTTCGGCGCGCGCGACCGCGTCGGCGTTCTCCTTCTCGACGCGCTCCATGAGCGCCGCTTCCTTCGCATCGTCCCACAGCATGCGCGCGGTCATGAACGCCTTGATGCGCGCGATCGGATCGCGCGCCTTCCACGCGTCGACCTCGGCCTTGTCGCGGTAGCGCGACGCGTCGTCGGCGGTGGTGTGGTCGCCGAGGCGGTAGGTCACCATCTCGATGAACGACGGCTTGCCCGACTTGCGGGTGTACTCGGCCGCCTGCTTCACGGCGTACACCGTGGCGAAGAGGTCGTTGCCGTCGACCTGCGTGCACGGCATGCCGTACGAGATGCCGCGCTGCGCGAAGGTCGGCGCGGCGCTGTTGATCTTGCTCGGCGTCGAGATGGCCCAGAAGTTGTTCTGGCACACGAAGACCACGGGGATCTCGAGGTTCGACGCGAAGTTGCAGGCCTCGTGGAAGTCGCCCTCGCTCGAGGCGCCGTCGCCGAAGAAGGTGCATGCGATGCGGTCCTTGCCCTGGTAGCGCGCGGCCATGGTCAGGCCGGCCGCGTGCAGCATCTGCGTTCCGAGCGGCACATAGATCGGGGTGACGAAGTGCTCCTTGGGCATCGCGTTGCCGCGCTCGTCGCCCATCCAGTGCAGCAGGATCGACTCCTTGGGCACGCCGCGCCAGAACAGGCCGCAGTTCTCGCGGTAGCAGGTGACCATCCAGTCGTCCTTGCGCAGCACATACGCCGCGCCCAGGCTGGTCGCCTCCTGCCCCATGTTCTGCGGATAGGTGCCCATGCGGCCCGAGCGCTGCAGGCGGAACGCCACGCCGTCGAGGTGGCGGCACGAGACCATCGCCTCGTAGAGCTTCAGCAGGTCGGCGTCGGGAATCAGGCCCTTGCCGAGCTTCTCGTCGAACGAGCCGTGCTCGTCGAGGATCGAGATGCGGTCGATCTTGGTCTCGTAGGCGGTGGTGATCGGCATGGTGTGCTCTCGGAAGGGGCGCGAAGTGTAGCAGTCGGCCGCGAAGGCCCGACGCGTCCACAAACCCTTACTTCGCGGCGGACAAGGCCTGCGCGAGGTCGGCGATCAGGTCGCGCGGGTCCTCGAGGCCGATCTGGAAGCGCAGCAGCGCGCCCTCGTCGGTCCAAGGCGCGGCCGCCCGCATGGCGCGCACATCGCTCGCGACCACCAGGCTCTCGAAGCCGCCCCACGAGAAGCCCATGCCGAAGTAGCGCAGCGCCTCGAGGAACGCGCGCGTGTGCTCGCGGCCCTTCGCGTGCGGCCGAAGCACGCAGCCGAACAGGCCCGACGCGCCCGAGAAGTCGCGCTTCCAAAGCGCATGGTCGGGGTGCGACGGCAGCGCGGGGTGCAGCACGCGCGCGACCTCGGGCCGCGACTCGAGCCAACGCGCGACCTCGAGCGCGCTTTCGCGGTGACGCGCAAGGCGCACCTCGAGCGAGCGCATGCCGCGCAGGCAGGTGGCGCAGTCGTCGGGGTGCGCGTAGTGGCCGTGCCACTCGGCGGCCTGCTTCACGCGCTTCCAGTGCTCCTCGTCGCGCGCCACCACCGCGCCGAGCAGGATGTCGCTGTTGCCCGACTGGTACTTGGTGAGCGCGTGCACCACGAGGTCGACGCCGTGCTCGATGGGACGGAAGCAGAGCGGCGTGGCCCAGGTGTTGTCGATCGCGGTCGACACGCCGCGGGCGACCACGCGCTCTTCACCGACAGTTGCTACGGACCCACGCGCCACCTCGCAAAGTCAATCCTGCCGCGGATGGGCGTCGAGACCGAGTTCTACAACCCGCGCGCAGGCGCCGACATCGCGCGCTACTTTCGTGCAAACACGAAGCTCATCCTCCTTGAGTCGCCGGGCTCGCTCACCTTCGAAATCCAAGACGTTCCCGCGATTGCCGCCGCCGCACGCGCGCGCAACATCGTCACCGCGATCGACAACACGTGGGCAACGCCGCTCTTCATGCGACCGATCGAGCACGGCGTCGATCTTGTGATCCACGCGCTCACGAAGTACCAGTCGGGCAACAGCGACATCCTGCTCGGCGCCGTCGTCGCGCGCGACGAGGCGCACTGGGCAAACCTCAAGCATCACGCCGAAGCACACGGCCACTACGCGCATCCCGATGACTGCGCGACGTGCCTCCGCGGCATGCGTTCGCTCGAGGTACGACTTCGCCGACATGAAGCGAGTGCGCTTGAGGTGGCGCGCTTCCTCGAATCACGGGCGGAA
>JBJTOV010000109.1:0-4983 GCA_046074745.1 Planctomycetota bacterium
TCGGGTGTCTGATCCACGCTCGGTCGTTCGATCTAGAGGTGATCGCCCGAAACAATCTTGGGTGCCGGCACCAATCTTGGGTGCCCGAACCAATCTTGGATGCCGGCACCAATCTTGGGGGCCCGAATCAATCTTGGATGCCTGCACCAATCTTGGGTGCCCGCACCCTTCAGGGTGCGGAACGCTTGGCGTGGGAGTCCAACGACGAAGCGCGCAACCTGTTCCGCAGGCTGAAGCCTGCGGGCACCCGAGGTTTTTGTGGAAGCGCGGGCGAACTGGCCTCGGGTGTCTGATCCAGGCTCGGTCGTTCGATCTAGAGGTGATCGCCCGAAACAATCTTGGGTGCCGGCACCGATGTTGGGTGCCCGAACCAATGTTGGGTGCCGGCACCAATCTTGGGTGCCCGCACCCTTTAGGGTGCGGAACGATGGGCGTGGGAGGCCAACGACGAAGCGCGCAACCCGTTCCGTAGGCTGAAGCCTGCGGGCACCCAAAGTTTTTGTCGAAGCGCGGGCGAATTGGGCTCGGGTGTCCCATCCGGGCTCGATCGTCCGCACCCACGGTTGGGAGAAGCCATTCCGCCTCGGGCGATCGCGCGGATCGAGCGGAAGCCGCGTCGGTTCAGCCCGCCGCGTGGCTACAGCCGCCAGCGTGGGCGCTTGCCGACGCTCTTCGAGAAGGCCTCCATCATGCGGCTGGCTTCATCGCCGTTGAGCTCGCCGTCGCGGTCGGCGTCGAACTGGCGTAGCGTGTCTTCCTGGTCGCCCCACTTCACGGGCGCGACCTGCGCGTCGAACTGCGCGCGCGCCACGATCGACTGACCGGCTGCGGTGGCCGCGAGCTGGTCGGCGGGCACGGCCGCGATGATCGCGGGGTACAGCCAGCGGTCGAAGCGCTCGAGTTCCTTCTCGGCCGCAGTGATCGCGGTCTGGGCCGCCGAGCGAACGGCCTCGCTCGAGAAGCGCGCCGCATCGCGCTGGCGGATGGCCGCGATGGCGCGCCCGCGCACCGACTCGGCGCGTGCCGCGGCATCGGGGTGCAACTCGATCAGCGCAGGCGTCGAGATGTCCTTCATCAGCGCATCGAGCAGCGCAAGTCCGTCGGAAGGCCCGCTCGCGGTCGGATAACCAAGCCCGAGCGCCCTGCCGATGAACCGCGCCGCCTTGTCTGCGGGCAGAACCTCGGCCACCTCGGCCACGGTCGAATCGTTCAAGTCTCGGATTCGCAGTCGCGTCGCAAGCGACGCGGCATCCTCGGATGGCGGCGGATCCCCCGACGGCCGCGCATCGAGCAGCGGGTCGAGCGCGCTGCCGTAACGCGCCAGAATCCCCGAGATCCTCGCGTCGTCGACCTCGCCCACCGAAGTGGCGAGGACCCGCGCGACCTCGATGTTCTCGCCCGCCACCTGCGCCTCCGACTCCATGCGCTCGATGCGAATCGCATCGCACATCGCCGAAAGCCTGGCCACCTGCCCGGGATCGAGCACCGCCTGCAGCGCCTCGACCAGACGCGCCGATGCGCCGCGATCTCCGACGGGAGCCGCCGCGAGCTCCGCGAGCAACGCCTCGACCACGGGCCGCTGGGCCTCATCGATCGAGAGCACGCGGTCGATCAGCGCGAGATCGCGCGGGTAGATCGGCGGAACGCGAAGATCACCCTCGCGCGCCGCAGCCGCGCCAAGCGACGCCGCAACGCCTGCCGCAACGAGCAGCGCGGCAAGTCGATGTCGGCGCGTGGATCCCGGTGTCTTCATGGATGGCTCGAGGCGCCTCGACGCGAAAGCGAGGCAGTTGATTGTGTCTACGCGGCGCGGCACAGGCAAACGCGAAACCTCACTTCGTTGCCCAACCCGAGATCGGCGCCGTTACAGCCGGAACTCGACGCCGGCGCGCATCAGCCAATCGAGGACACTCGGTTATCGGAGACAACGACACTCAGATTCCGACCGCGTTCGGATCACAAACTCCGCGCGCCCGCGACCCGTCGGTCGCGATCGACCGACGCGCCGCGCAACTTGCCTCGGAAGTCAGCAACTTAGACCGTGCATTATCGCACACACCCTCACTTCGCGAAGGACTGAGAACCTGTCAGCGCAGCACTTGCGCTTGTCGACTGCAACGGAAGTTTGTCGGTCGATTTCGCTCCGAATCGGCGTCGTCGCTTGCCTGAGGGCCGTTTCTGATCGACTTTCAGGCGCTGCTTCGGTCGTCCCCGAGGCGGTCGAGAGTTCATTTTCCGAGCGCCACGGGTCCCAAATCTGCGTTTCTGCAGCGTGTCGCCCGGACTTGTTTCCGAGGAGAGCGTCATGTCGTTTGCCAATACGAGTGTCCTGGGGAAGCTCCGCGCTGTTGTCGCGTCGACGGTGTCGATGTCGGCGATCGCACTGTTTGCGGCGAGCATGCCTGCGCATGCCGACGCGAACTGCCAGGCGGGCGCGAACCACCTGACGAGCGCGAACACCACGACGCAGTTTTTCAACGCCTTCGGCTTGGCGTTCTCCGAGCCTGATCCGGGCTGCGCGCTCTGCGGCGTGCTCGTGACCGCGGATGCGAGCGGCATGAGCCAGGGGCAGCTCAACAACCTCGGCGCGAACTTCGCCGCAGTGGACACCAACGGCGTCTTCGGGACCATGACGCTGTCGGGCACCACGGTGACCGCGACGAACCTCGGACAGCTGCTCTCTCGTACCTGCGTTTCGGCGAATGTCAGCGTCAATGCGACCGGTTGGGACCAGGCTCGCATCGATGTGCTCGCCGCGAACATCACGAAGATCGACAGCATCTCCGGCCTGCCCGCAGGACGCACGCTCACCGTTTCGGCGGACGGCGTGTCGGGCGCGACGATCAGCGGCGCAGGCTCGGTCATCCTGAACTCGACTGCCGTCAGCGGCAGCGCGGTGCTCACGGGCATCTCGTCGGCCCTGACCTTCCCCGCGTCGCTCTCGATCGACGCGGGCGGCGTGCTCGCGGCCTATCCGGAGCAGATCTCGGGCAAGACGCTCGTCGGCGCGGGCACGGTGTCGATCGTCGGCACGGTCGGCTCGAACACCGACATCACCACGATCACGGCCGCGACCTCGGTTGACCTCGACGGCACCGCGGGAGCCGCGATCCTCACGGGCAGCACGCTCACCCTGACCGCGGCGCAGGCCGACGGCAAGACGCTTTCGGGTGCGGGCACAGCGGCGATCTCGGGCAACATCGACGCCAACGCGAACTTCACCGCCATCTCGTCGGTGCTCAGCATCCCGGGCTCGGTGAGCTCGGGCGCCACGCTCACCATTACCGCCGCGCAGGCCAACGGCCGCACGCTCGGCGGCCTCGGCGCGATCTATGTCCCCGCCGACGACCTCACCGACAACGCGAACTTCCGCGGCGTCACCACGACTGGCTTCTCGTTCTCGGGCTCGATCGCGGCCGGCAAGATCCTCTCGGTCAACGCCGTCCAGACCGCGGGATTGACCGTGGCGGGCGCGGGTTCGGTGGATGTGCTCTGCACCTCGGCCAATGACACCGTGTCGGGCAACATCGACGCCGCCGTGATCGCGAGCGGCCTTGCGGGAAGCGACTCGCTCTCCTCGGGCGATGGCGCCGATACCCTTTCGGGCGGTGACGACAACGACACCCTCGCCGCTGGCGCGGGCAACGACGCCATCGACGGCGGTGCGGGCAGCGACAGCGCGCAGTTCGGCTCGAACCTGGCCGATGCCTCGTTCAGCGCGTACAGCTCGACCTTCACCGTGACGAGCGCCCTCGACGGCGCCGACTCGGTGACGGGCGTCGAGACCCTCGTGTTCGCCGACAAGACCGTGTATGTCGTGGCCGCCGACGGCGCGTACGCGTCGCTCAACGCCGCGCTCGCCGCGGCCCCCGCGGGGTCGTCGTTCTACGGCGCCGCGCTCGGCCTCGACGCGACCACTCCTGGCTTCACCAACACGGCCACCCTGAACGCCATCCTCGCGCGCTGCGTGGGCGGTTCGACCTTCTCGGTGAATGTGCTCGGCATGAACGCCGCGCAGCTCGCCGCGGTGGCTGCGAACACGGCCACCATCGGCGCGGTCACCTATCCGCCCGTTGAGGTCGTGTCGGCCGGCGCGCCGAGCGGCTACTTCACGACGATCCAGGCCGCGATCAACTTCGCGACCGCGGGCGACATCGTGAATGTCGCGGCGGGAACCTACGCCGAGAACATCACGATCGCGAAGTCGCTCGATGTGCGCGGCCCGAACTACGCGGTCTCGCCGAACACCGGCACGCGCGGCGCCGAGGCGATCCTCGTCCCGTCGTCGACCAACACCTCGACGGGCGCGGTCGTGACGATCACCTCGTCGGGCGTGTCGTTCCGCGGCTTCACCGTCGACGGCGACAACACCGCGCTTCCGCCCTCGGGCACCGGCCTCGGCGGCGCGTACGGCCTGTCGGTCGACGCGGCGCGCTGCGTCTTCCTGCAGGGCAACGGCCTGAACGGCGTCACGCTCTCGAAGAACGTCGCGAAGAACTCGGTGAACGGCCTGCGCATCGAGCAGACCACCAACTTCTTCGCGTCCGGCGCCGTCGCCGTGCGCTCGACGAACATCGTGCTCGACGACAACCGCGTGCAGGACATGACCGGCACGGGCATCCGCCTCGGCAACAGCATGTACGCGAAGGTGACGAACAACACCGTCGCGAACGCGGACAACGGCATCGCCTTCAGCTCGTTCCGCATCTCCGATGCGGGCAGCGCGGCGGACCGCGTGATCTCGGGCAACACCATCTCGGCGCGCTACGCAGGCATCTGGGTGAACCTGTTCCACGCGTCGCCCTACGCCCTCGTGAACAACACGATCACCGTGGCCCCGGCCGCGACCTCGATGGCACCGACGCCGCAGAACCGCACCGCGTGGTACGGCATCATGTACTCGACGGTCTCCGCGCCGCAGAACTTCACCAACCAGACGAACCTGCCGCTCGTGGCGACACCGGAGTGGTGGACCGCGACCAG
>JBJTOV010000110.1:0-32015 GCA_046074745.1 Planctomycetota bacterium
GGCAGAACGCAGGCGGCGAGGCGGCGCACCTTGGCGGCGGCCTCGCGGGTTGGCTGATCATCCGCCATCCGCGGCTGCTCGAGGACTTCTTCGACTTCCTGCGCTTCCTCGACCCGCTGTTCGACAGGCTGCGAGGTCGCCGCGCGGCGCAGAGCACGCCGTTCCGCCGGTCGGTCACCGACGAAGACATCGACCGCATCCTGGTCAAGGTGCGCGAGCACGGGCTTGCCAGCCTGAACGCGCGCGAACGCGCCGCGCTCAAGGCCGCGGGCGACGCGCCGTCTGGCCGCGGCCCGCGGGCGGAGAGGTAGCGCATGGCCGCGGGCCGTGACGCGATCCGCTTCGAGATCCGCGCCCGCTCGCGCAGCACGCGCGCGCGGCTTGGCCGCGTGGAGACGCCGCACGGCGCGTACCAGACGCCCGCGTTCATGCCTGTCGCGACCGCAGCCACGATGAAGGGCCTGACGCCCGACCAGATCACCTCGACGGGCGCCGAGATCATCCTGAACAACGCGTACCACCTGATGCTGCGCCCGGGCGCCGAGCGCGTGGCGCATTTCGGCGGCAGCCACGGGTTCATGCGTTGGCCGAAGCCGATCCTGACCGACTCGGGCGGCTTTCAGGCGTGGTCGATGACCGAGGGCACGAAGATCAGCGAGGAGGGCGTCGAGTTCCGCTCGTTCATCGACGGTTCGCGCATCCTGCTCACGCCCGAGCGCTCGATCGAGGTGCAGAACCTGATCGGCTCGGACATCATGATGGCGTTCGACGACTGCCCGCCTGCGGCGCTGTCCGAGCAGCCGCCCGACGACCCGCAGCTGTCGCGTAAGCGCCGCTCGCGGCCCGAGGACCATCGGCGCCGGCTCGAGGAGGCGATCGACCGCACGGCGCGCTGGCTCGGCCGCTCGATCGCCGCCCACAGGCGCCCGACCGAGCAGGCGTTGTTCGGCATCGTGCAGGGCGGCACCGACCTCGACCTTCGCCGACGGAGCGTGGAGCAGGTGTGCGCGTTCGACCTCGCGGGCTTCGCGATCGGCGGGGTGGCGGTGGGAGAGAGCCCGAGCGAGATCCACCGCACGGTCGATGCGGTCGCGCCGATGCTGCCCGATGGCAAGCCGCGCTACCTGATGGGGGTCGGCTACGAGCGCGACATCGTGGCGGCCGTGAAGGCGGGGGTTGACATGTTCGACTGCGTCCTGCCCACGCGGAACGGCCGCAAGGGCTACGCCTTCACGGCAACGGGCGCGCTTCGCATCCGGAACGCCCGCCACACGCTCGACACGGGCCCGATCGACCCCGCCTGCGACTGCCTTGCGTGCGCGGGGGGGTTCTCGCGGGGGTACCTGCGGCACCTCTTCATGGCCGAGGAAATGCTCGGACCGACCCTCCTGAGCATCCATAACCTCCGTCACTTCCAGCGCCTGATGGTGGACATTCGGGCGGCGATCGTGGAAGATGCGTGGTCCGATCTCGAGGTCCGGTGGCCGGTTCTGCGCGAAGTGGAACCGACAGGCGAGGTCGGCCGAGGTCCGTAGCCGATCGAGCCGATCGAAGGCGGCCCACGGAGAGTCCCAAGTTGCGATAACCTACAGGCCTTCCCTCGGGAGGCCTCGAAGATGCACAACCCCGTGAGCCTGCTCAACATGAAGCTCGACATGAAGCTCGACATGAACTCCAACGCGATGCCGTTTCCGCTTCCCGCCCTCCTCGCGCAGGGCCCCGCCGCCGCGGGAGAGGCGCCCGCGCCTGCTGCAGCCTCGACTCAGGCTCCCGGCACCGCGGATCCAGCCGCGCCGAAGCCCGCGCCCGGCATCGACTTCATCACGCTGATGATGCTCGGCCTCCTGGTCGCGTTCATCCTGATGACCGTCCTCGGCGGTCGCCGCGAGCGGAAGAAGTTCGAGCAGATGCTCTCGTCGATCAAGAAGAACGACCAGGTGCGCACGGTGGGCGGCATCATCGGCTCGGTGGTCGAGGTCAAGCCCGATGTGATCGTGCTCAAGGTCGACGAGACCTCGAACACGAAGATCACGGTGGCCCGCGGCAAGATCGAGGCTGTGATCAAGGAAACGACGACCGCCTGAACGGGCGGTGCGCACGGCCTGCAGGATGCGGGTCCGTGCTTCGTCCGCGCAGTTCCTTTCGCGCGGACCGGCAAGCGACATGACAGCGACACGACAGGATTGATCCCATGAAGAACATCTGGCTGAAGCTCGCGATCGTCGCCGCACTCACCGCAGTGTGCGGCTGGATCCTCTCCGAGAAGGGCATCCGCCTCGGCAAGGACCTCAAGGGCGGCGTGAGCCTGGTCTACTCGGTGAAGGTGCCCGACAACCAGCCGTCCGACCAGGTGCTCGGCCAGGTGATCGATGTGCTCAAGCAGCGCGTCAATCCGCAGGGCGTGCTCGACATCGCCATGCAGCCGCAGGGCAACGACCGCATCGAGGTCGTCATGCCGCTGCCCTCGGACGAGGTGCGTGCGCTGCAGGTCGAGGCGAAGAAGCGCCTTGCCGAGTTCGTGTCGAAGACCCAGATGTCGGCCACCGACCTCGACGCCGCGCTGCTCTCGGGCAACGCCGTGGCGCGCTTCGGCCAGCAGAATCCGTCGGTCGCCGAGCTCGAGCAGGCCTACCAGCAGCTGCTTGGAGCCCGCACCGACCTCGCGAAGGCGAAGGCCGACAATGCCGACGCGGCGGCGATTGGTTCCGCCGAGGACCGCGTGGTGGCCGCCGAGATCCGCGTCGACGGCCTGCGCACGGCGGTCCTCGCGCGCACGCTGCCCGAGCCGCGTCTCACCAAGGCGCTCACCCTTTCGACCACGCCACAGCCCGAGCGCGACGCCGAGGGCAAGCCCGTCATGGGCGCCGATGGCAAGCCGAAGCTCGGACCGAGCCCGCGCGAGGTAGAGCTGGCCGCGATCAAGGCGGAGTTCCCGTCGCTGGCGGCGGAGCTCGACGGTCTTGTCACCGCGAACGACGCGTACCTTGCCAAGCGCACGGGTCTCGACGACCCCGAGGGCCTCATGCGCCTCATGCGCGGCGCGGGCGTGCTCGACTTCCGCATCGCCGTCAACCCCGTGGGCATGACGGGCGTCAACCCCGCCGAGATGCGCGCCGAGCTCGCGTCGAAGGGTCCGCGCTCGGGCGAGCCCGGCGTGGCGCTCTGGTTCAAGGTCAACGAGCTGCAGCAGTGGTACGAGAAGGCCGAGCAGCGCGACCAGATGATGGCCGATCCCGCCGGCTACTTCGCGGCCAACTACAACCTGGTCGCGGGCACCTTCGGCGGCGAGATCTACATCCTGCTCCACGACAGCGACGCGAAGTCGATGACGCACCGCGCCGGCACCTCGTGGGCGCTCACCAACGCGTACCGCGCGGTCGATCCGCGCCTCGGCTCGGCCGCGGTCGGCTTCCAGCTCGACCAGAACGGCGCGCAGCTGATGAGCCGCCTCACCACCGCCCATCAGGGCGAGAACATGGCGATCGTCCTCGACGAAGAGGTGTACAGCGCGCCGCGCCTGAACAGCGCGATCTCGAACTCGGGCATCATCACGGGCCAGTTCTCGCCCGAGGAGATCGCCTACCTGATCCGCGTGCTCACCGCGGGCAGCCTCGAGGCCAAGGTCTCGAGCGACCCGATCTCGGTGAACATCCTCGGCCCGTCGATCGGCGCCGACAACTTCGAGAAGGGCATCGAGGCGACCATCCTGTCGGTCGCGATCACCTGCATCGTGATGCTGCTGTGGTACTTCCTGGCAGGCGTGGTGGCCGACATCGCGCTGGCCGTGAACACGATGCTCATCTTCGGCATCATGGCGCTCATCGACGGCACCTTCACGCTGCCCGGACTTGCGGGCATCGCGCTGTCGGTCGCCATGGCGGTCGACGCGAATGTGCTGATCTACGAACGCGTCCGCGAGGAACTGGCGAGCGGCATGCCGCTGCGCGCCGCCATCGCCACCGCGTACAAGCGCGCGCTCAGCGCCATCGTCGACGGCAACATCACGAACCTCATCGTCTGCATCGTGCTCTACAAGGTGGGCGCGACCGAGGTGAAGGGCTTCGCGCTCACGATGTCGATCGGCGTGCTCACCACGCTGTTCACGGGCGTGTGGCTCACCCGCGTGCTGTTCGAACTGTTCCTGTCGATGGGCCTTCGGAACCTCTCGATGCTGCCGACGGTCGTTCCCGCGATCTCGCGGGCGCTCCTTCCGAGCGTCGACTGGATCAAGCTGCGCCCCGCGCTGTTCGGATTCAGCGCGCTGCTCGCGGTCGTGTCAATCTTCGCCTTCCTCAGCCGCGGCAACGATGTGTACGAGACCGAGTTCCGCGGCGGCGTGGCCATGACCCTGACCACGCGCATGGCGAACGCGGGCGAGAACGCCACCACCGACGGCCGCAAGGGCTTCAGCCGCGCCGAGATGGAGTCGCGCATCCGCGAGTTGGGCCGCAAGGCGTCCGACGACATCGTGGTGTCGCAGCTCGCCTCGGCCAATGTGCTGACCGCGGGCGACACCAGCGCCAACGGCCTGTCGTCGCAGTTCGTGATCCGCGTCGGTAACCCGACCAATCCGCCCGAGGGCTTCGACGAGGCCCGCATCACCCGCGATGTGGTCGCCGCGGTGGTCGACGAGCTGTCGACCGATCTCGATGTCCGCCTGCCGCTTGCCTTCAAGGGCTCGGACCAGACGGCGGCGGGTACCCACACCCCGTTCACCCGTCCGCTCGAGAAGGCGTTGGTGGGCGCGTCGCTCGGTCGCCCCGAGGTCGCGGCCGAACCCGTGGGCGAGTTCCGCGGTGGCGTTGCCATCGTGATCGACGACCTGAACCCCCCGGTCAGCGCCGCCGATGTCGCGGAGCGCGTGTCGCGCATGCGCTCGCAGCCCGACTGGTCGTCGACCGCGGGTCGCAAGACCAAGGTGGTCGGGCTTGCCCCCGTCGATGCCGCCCAGCCGAGCGGCCTGCAGAAGTCGGTCGCCGTTCTTGTCAGCGATCCCGACCTTTCGAGCCTCGCCGTCGAGCTCGATGTCTGGGATCGCAGCCTGGCCAGCACCGAGTGGTCGCTCGTGCAGCAGGCGCTGACCCAGCAGGCCAGCCTCGATCAGGTGTCGAGCTTCAGCCCGGTCGTCGCCCAGAACCTGGCCGCCACCGCGGTGGTGGCCGTGATCCTGAGCCTGATCGGCATGCTTGGCTACATCTGGGTGCGCTTCGGAAGCTTCCGCTTCTCGACCGCCAAGGTCGTTGGCGTCGCCTTCAATGTCTGCGTGTGCCTCGGATTTCTGTCCATCTCGATCCCGCTGGCCTCAACTGGATTGGGTGCAGCGCTTTACATCGAGGAGTACCGCATCGACCTCAATGTCGTCGCGGGCCTGCTGACGATCATCGGATACTCGCTGAACGACACCATCGTCATCCTCGACCGCGTGCGCGAGAACCGCGGCAAGCGCACCTGGATCAGCGCAGAGACCGTCAACCTCTCCATCAACCAGACCTTCAGCCGCACCGTGCTCACGGGCGGCAGCACGCTGGCCACGGCGATCATCCTGATCGTCCTCGGCGGCACGGGCATTCGGCCCTTCGCCTACACCTTCCTGATCGGCCTCATCGCGGGTACCTACTCGTCGGTGGCGATCGCCGCGCCGTTGGTGTACAGTCGCAAGGAGGAAGAGGCAGAGCGCGCGAAAGTCGCTATTGCTCCAACGAGCGCTGTGCCGATGACTGCGTGAGTAAATCACGACTTTTCGCGGACCCTCGCCGGAACGGATGCCGGAGCACGAGGTCCGCTCGCACTTGCGATACCGTCGCACAATCGAGCACAACATGCCGACCGGTACCAAGATCGCAACGATCGTTCTTGTCGTTCTCCTCGGTGCAGCAGGGCTCTACTACGCCTTTGTTGCACCGCCCGCCTCCAACACGAAGTCGAACGCCGAGAAGGAGCCCGGCACCACGACTTCCACCGCACCGACGGGCCCGAGCACGCTGACGCTCACCCCGACGACCGGCACTGGCGTGACCGCGCCGACCACGGCGCCGATGCCGACCAACGGCACCGCGGCGAACACGCCTCGCGGCAACCAGCCCACCTTCGCCCCCGGCACGCTGGGGCCCGCAGGCACGGGGAAGGGTGATTCGTTCGCAACCAACACGGGCACGAACACGGGCACGGGCTTCGGCACGGGCACGACAGGCACGACGGGCACGACGGGCGCGCTCCCGCCGAACGGTCTCGCGACGGGCGGAAGCAATACTTCCCGTCCGACCTCGCCGACCGGTCAGGGCAATGGCTTTACCAACGGTTTCCCGAGCAACAACCAGGGCACGGCTCCCGCAGGCAACCCGCTTGCGAGCAACCCGGGCTTCGGCACGACTGCGGGTGGCACCTCGACGGGCGGACCGGCTCCGCTTGGAACCGGCACGGGTTCGACGAACGCGTCGGGTGCGTCCACGGGCCCATCGACTGGGGGTTCATCGACTGGATCCACGGCTCCTTCCACCACCGGTGAGCGCACCCATGTGATCGCCTCGGGCGACACCTTCTCGACGATCGCCCAGAAGTACTACGGCAGCGCCAACAAGTGGCAGGTCATCGCGAAGGCGAACCCGCTGGTCAGCGCCGATCGCCTGAAGATCGGCACCAAGATCCGCATTCCCGACGCGGGCACCACCACGACCGCATCGAAGGCGACCACTCCGAGCCTGGGAACCTCGCCCACGGCCCCGACGGGTGCGACGGCCAACGCGGGCAGCTCCGCGGGCGGAACGGGCAGCTTCCATGTCGTCTCCTCGGGCGACACGCTTTCCTCGCTCGCCCGCAAGTACTACGGCTCGACCAAGTACTGGGAGAAGCTCTACACCGCGAACAAGTCGACCATCGGGGCGAACCCCGCGAACCTGAAGGTCGGTCAGAAGCTCAGCGTTCCGCCCAAGACGACCATCGTCTCGGGCGAGAATGTGGGCGGATAAAGACGCGGGCTCTCCCGCTCGATTGATGCATGTGCGGATGGCGCTTTCGGGCGCCATCCGTTCTTTTTCCGAGGTCGCTATCTTCCGCGCTTTCCAAGGATCCCTCATGCCAACGAAGGTCGTGCTCATCCCGGGTGACGGAATCGGACCAGAGGTCGCGCAGGCGTCGCGGAAGGTGATTGACGCCGCGGGCGCGGACATCGAGTGGACGGTTCGCCATGCGGGCGAAGCGGCGCTCGCCGCGGGAGAGAAGGCGCTGCTTCCGCAGTCGACGCTCGACCTGATCGCCGACTACGGCGTCGCGCTGAAGGGACCGTGCACGACGCCCGTCGGCACCGGTTTCCGTTCGGTCAATGTGCTTCTGCGCAAGACCCTCGATCTGTACGCGGCCGTGCGGCCGATCCGCACCATGGCGGGCGTGAAGTCGCGCTACGAGAATGTCGACCTCGTGATCGTCCGCGAGAACACCGAGGGCCTGTACGCGGGCATCGAGAACGAGATCGCGAAGGGCGTGTGCACGAGCATCAAGGTCGCCACCGAGTCGGCCTCGCGCCGCATCGCCGACTATGCCTTCCGCTATGCGCGCGAGCGCGGCCGCAAGAAGGTGAGCGTGTTCCACAAGGCGAACATCATGAAGCTCACCGATGGCCTGTTCATCCGCTGCGCGCGCGAGGTGCACGACGCGTCCTACCAGGACATCGCCTACGAGGAAGTGATCGTCGACGCCGCCTGCATGAAGATGGTGCAGGATCCGACCAAGTTCGATGTGATCCTGGCGGAGAACCTGTACGGCGACATCATGAGCGACCTGTGCGCGGGCCTCGTCGGTGGCCTCGGCGTCACGCCGGGCGCGAACATCGGCGAGAAGGGTGCTGTCTTCGAGGCCGTGCACGGATCCGCTCCCGACATCGCCGGCAAGGGCGTGGCGAATCCGCTCGCGCTCGTCATGTCGGGCGTGATGATGCTGAACTGGCTCAGCGCAACCCGAGGCAGCCCGAAGTTCCGCGAGTGCGCTGGCCGCATCAGGAACGCCTACGACCGCGCGCTCTCCGAGGGCGCCGTCACGCGTGACCTGGGCGGAACGCTCGGCACGATGGAATTCGCCGACGCGCTGATCAAGCGGCTCTGAAGCGCAGTTGCCGCATGGGAGGAGCATGGAGCATGTCTCCTACCATCCCGACTATGTGATTCCGCTTCCGGAAGGCCATGCTTTTCCGATGCGGAAGTACGAGTTCCTGCACGCCATCCTCGCGCGCGAGGGCGTCGTCGGACCGTGGAACCTGCACGAACCCGCCGAGTGTCCGTGGGAAACGCTCGCGCTCGCCCATGACGAGGCGTACCTCGCGAAACTGCGCGACGGCACGCTTTCGCGCGACGAGGCGCGCCGCATCGGAATGGAGTGGTCGCCGCGCCTCGTGAGGCGCGCGCGGCTCGCGGTCCAGGGAACGATCGACGCCGCGCATGCCGCGCATCGTTCGCGCTCGCGCATCGCGGCGAACCTCGCGGGCGGAACCCACCACGCCATGCGCGACGCCGGCGAGGGCTACTGCACCCTGAACGATGTCGCGGTCGCGTCGCGCGTGCTGCAGCGCGAGTACGGTCTGCGGATTCTCGTCGTCGACCTCGATGTCCACCACGGCAACGGAACCGCGTCGATCTTCGCGGGCTGCGAAGGCGTGTTCACCTTCTCGATGCACGGCGAGCGCAACTTCCCGCTGCGGAAACCGCCCTCGTCGCTCGATGTCGGGCTCCCGGACGGCCTCGGCGACGACGGCTATCTCGAGGCGCTGGCCCTGAACCTGCCCCGCGCGGTCGACGCGGCGCGCGCCGACCTCGCGTTCTATCTCGCGGGCGTCGATGTGGCGAAGGGCGATCGCTTCGGCCGCCTCGCGCTCACGGAGTCGGGGATCGCCGCCCGCGACCGCATGGTGCTCGAGCATGTCTGGCGGCAGGGGATCGCCACCTGCCTCACGCTGTCGGGTGGCTACGCCCTCGGTGCGGACGGCAAGACCTCCTCCGAGCGCACCGCCGAGCTGCACGCCATCACGCACCGCGTGGCGCAGCAAGAACTCTCGCGCGCCCCGCGCTGATCCCGAAATCCTGCCGTCGCCGACAAGCGATGCGCTCAATCGAGCGGGGCGGGCATGTTCGGCACGCGGCCGTTTCCGCGGCTCGACAGCTCGAGCCTGATCCGCGACGCGGCGTAGTCGCCGAGCACCGAGCCCGAGGTCAGGTTCCAGCCCCACACCGCGTAGCGATCGGCCTTCTGGTACCCCTCGGGCACGGGCGCGTAGGCAAGCGGCAGCATCCAGCCAAGATCATCGACATTGCCGAAGCCCTTGACGGCCGCATCGGTCGCCTTGGTCGCCGCGCCTTGACCCTTCATGCGCACGGGATCGAAGGGAATCCAGCCCGCGTCGGGCAGCCAGAACTCGCCGATGAACCGGAACCGCACATTGCCGCGGTCCTCGTTCTTGTCGGCTCGGGGATCCTGAAGGGTCAGCCCGTACACCACGCGCGCAGGGATGCCGATCGAGCGGAGCGCCGCCACGCAGTCGGCGGTGAACTCGACCGCCGTCGCGCGGCCCGTGGACAGGCCCGCGGCCGTCTGCGAGAAGTAGATCCCGCGCAGCGACTGCCCCGGCCCGAACTCGCTCGTCGACTGGTTGACCGAGCGGTAGCGGGCGCACATGGCGGTCACCGCGCGCTTGGCGGCGATGTAGGGGGTGACCGATCGAGTCCCGCCCTTGCTCGCACCCTCGGCCACCGCCTTGATCGCGGGGTCGTCGGCGCGGATGCCGAGTTCGGACGCGAGCATCGGCTGCAGTTCCTTCGGCCACTCGCGCGGCCAGGTGATCGCGGCCGCGGCGCTCTCGTCGACCGACACGCTCCACTGCTGCACCTGGTAGGTGAGCTCGATGCGCACATCGTTGCACGGGCCCGCGTTCACATTCACCACGGCGTTCGCCTGGCGCGTGCCCGGCTTCGTGGCGAACACGGTGGCAGGATCGATCTTCTGCGGCACAGAGTCGACAAACAGCGTCACCGTCGACTTCGTGAAGTCGGTGTCGGTCCAGGTCGTTCGCGTCAGGACGGGAATCGCGATGGACGCCTGCTTCAGGTCGTACGGATTGATGCCGTACACCTGCCCGCGGCCTGCGCCCGTCGGATCGCCGATCGGCTGCTGCGCGTAGAGGTTGACCTCGAGCTGCACATCGCGCACGCGTGGCTGCGAGCGGGTCACGATCGTGCTCGCGGCCGGCGCGCTCGGGCCCGAAGGAGGCGTCGCCTGCGGCGTGGCCGACTGCAGCAGGGGCGTGGCAAGGGCGAGGATGAGTGCCGTCGTGGCCATGTCGTGCTCCCGAGGCGGGTGCGTTCAGGTGACGAGCGTTCGGACGCTGGCGGGGTCGAGCCACTTCTGCAGCGACCCGAAGAATTCGGCGAGAACGAGGTTGATCACGATGATCGCGAGGAAGCTGACGACGAAGCTCTCCGTCGCCGCGCGGCCGACGCCCGTCGCGCCGCCCTCGCAGTGGAAGCCCTTGTAGCACCCGACGAGGCCGATCGCGAGCCCGAAGAACACGCTCTTGGCGACGCCCGCCATCGGGTCCCACAGCGGGACGAACTGCGCGGTGTAGTGCCAGTAGTCGGTGTTGGTCACGCCGTGGAACTTGGTCACGATCAGCCACGCGCCCAGCGAACCCACGATGTCGGAGTAGATCGTGAGGAGCGGGGTCATCAGCACGCAGGCGACCACCCGCGGCACCACCAGCGTGCGCACGGGGTCGGCCGACATGGCGCGCATGGCGTCGAGCTGCTCGGTGACCCGCATCGAGCCGAGTTCGGCCGCCAGCGCGCCGCCCACGCGGCCCGCAAGCATCGTGGCCGCTAGCACCGGACCGATCTGCTTGGTCACCGCCGAGTTGATCACGCCGCCCATCTGCTGTTCCTGCCCGAGCGCCGCGAACTGGTCGAAGCCCTCGAGCGCGAGGATCATGCCGATGAACGCGCCCGTGATCGCCACCACCAGCACGCTGGCCGCGCCCACCGCGTAGAGCTGCGGCCCGAGCGCGCGCCAGCGCAGCCAGCTCGAGGGCTCGGCCACCGCGATCCGCAGCGCGTACAGGCAGAAGGCCGCGAAGCGCCCGAAAGCGTCGAGGGTGAGCAGCGTCGAGACCCCGACGCCCGAGACAGCCTGCATGACCGTCGGCATGACGCGAAGGTATACGCGGCGCGCGGTCCGCCGTGTCGGGCGGCGAAAAAGAAAACGGCGGCGGATTGCGTCCGCCGCCGGAGGGGGTTCAGGATTCTTCCCGGCTTACTGGCAGGGGCCCCAGCCGCCGAGCAGGATCGCAAGATCCGACGCGTTGGTGGTGCCGTCCGCGTTCAGGTCGCCGCCCGGGCTGCCCCACGCGCCCAGAAGAACCGCGAGGTCGGCGGCGTTGGTCACGCCGTCGGCGTTGAGGTCGGTCGGGCAGGGGTTCGAGTAGTTGCAGCCGGGGTTCGCAAGGCCCGGGCTGTCGAAGCCGGGGGTCGTCACGAAGTCGAACGGTCCGATCGTCCAGATCTGCGAGGCCGGGCAGTAGGCCAGCTGACTCGGCACGAAGCCGTTCGCATCGGGGCCGACGCGGAAATCGCCGTACGCGTACTCGGTGTTGAGCGGCGGAATCACCGCGCTCTCGAGGAACGCCACCGACTGCACGAGCGCGCCCCACGGGCTGACATCGAGCGTGCCGTCGTCGTTCGTGTCGAGATCCTGGTTGATCGCGCCGGTGAAGCCGAACACGAGCATGTGCGTCACATTGTCCGAGTTCTCGAACTCGGGGTTCGCAGGCAGCAGCATGTCGGGCACGGCGCCGCCGATCGTGAGCGTCGAGCGCGCGGCGAGGAAGAAGCCATCCGCGGGGATGACCTGGCCCTGGAGCGGAAGCACGAACTCGATCACGCCCGAGCCCTGGGTGGCCGAGCCGTCGCCGATCACGATGTAGGTGAGGCCGTTGAGCAGCGTGCCGGGCTCGCCTGCGATCTCGATGTACTCATCGGTATCGAAGCCGGTCTGGTCGATGCGGATCTCGCTCATGGTCACGGCGGGCGGGTTCGTGGGCACGAAGCACTGCAGCGTGGCGGCCTGCGCGCACGCGGCATCCCAGGTGACATCGCAGCAGGTGACATCGATCTGGCACACGGCGATGCAGCACGCGCTGTCCGAGCAGCCCGGGGCGGCGTGAGCCGTGTAGCAGCTCGGGCCCTTCGGCTGGTTGCAGGCGTAGGCCGGCGGGCATACGGTGTTGGCCGTGCCCGGCGTGCCGAAGCCGTTGGTTGCGGCGGGGTCGAGGCGGCCGTTGCCCCACGAGCCGTCGGCGCACTTCACGACATGCGAGGGAAGTCCGAAGTAGTCGGGGCCCGCGGTGGTCGTGGCGTACACGCAGCGGTTGTCGCCCGCCTTGATGCCGAGGCTGTCGATCGTCTGATCCCACGGCTGCGCGTCGAGCGTGCAGTCGTTGTTCAGGTCGTAGTCGGTGTTGATCAGGCCCGTGAAGTTGAAGACGACGAAGTAGGTGACCGAGTCGCCGTTCTCGAAGTTGAGCGCGCGCACGGCATCGGGAACTCCGAGCGTGAAGGTCGACTCGGCGATCAGCATGATGCCGTCCTTCGGCATCGTGGTTCCGTTGAGCGAGATCACGGCCTCGACCACGCCGTTCTGATCGGCGGCATCGCCAACCACGACGATCGACACGCCGTTCAGCGAGGTTCCCGGGGCACCCGTCAGCTCGATGTACTCGTTCGGGTCGGTGTTGCCGGGCTCGTCGATGCGGATCTCATTGAGGGCGACGACAGGCGCGGCGCCCGCCACGAGGCACGAGGTGCGCGCCTGATCGACGCACGCCTGGTCCCAGGTGTCGCTGCAGCAGGTCGGATCGACCACGCACACGGCGTTGCAGCACACGGCATCGACGCAGCCAGGGGTTGCGTGCACCGCGTGGCAGTTGCCGCCACCGGGGCCGCAGGTGGTGCAGGCCGCGTTCGGGTTGTTCACGGTGTCTGCGCCGCCGGCCGGGTTGAACGGGCCGATCTGCCAGGTCTGGCTCGGCGAGCAGCGGAGGATGTGGCCGGGGAAGAAGGTTCCGTCGGGGCCGACCTGCGTGGCGCTATAGGCCTTCTCCTGCACGCCCGTCGCGGCAGGGTTCACGAATGCGACCGAGTCGAGCACCTCGCTCCACGGCGTCGAATCGAGCACGCCGTCGTCGTTGGTGTCGAGGTCGGTGTTGAGGGCGCCCGTGAAGTTGCGCACCAGGAGGTGCGTGACGACATCGGTGTTCTCAAAGTTGAGCAGGTTCGCGACCGCGTAGCTCGGAACGCCGATCGTCATCGTGGTTTCGGCGGCCACGAACAGTCCGTTCGCGCCGATCACCCTGCCAGTGAGAGGAACCGCGACCTCGATGAAGCCCGACGGCGAGGTGCCCGACGAACCGTCGCCGAGAACGATGTAGGTCAGGTCGTTCAGGCTGGCGCCCGCGCCGCCCTTGAGCTCGAAGTACTCGTTGTTGTCGGTGCCGGTTTCGTCGACGCGGATCTCGTTGATGATGATGCCCTGCGGAACGCAGGTCTGGTTCGCGGCGCCCGGCGAATCGACGCCGGCGAAAGGATCGACGGTGCCGAGGTTCCACTGCGAGGTGTTCGCGCACAGCCACGCGGCCGAAGGCTGCAGGCCCGCGTCTGGGCCGATGGTGGTGGTCGAGTAGAAGTACTCGCTGTTGATGCCGTCGGGCGAAGGCGTCGCCACGACCGCCAGGCTCGAGACCACCGAGGTCCACGGCGTTGCGTCGAGCACGCCGTCGTTGTTCGTGTCGAGGTCCTGGCCGAGCGAGCCCGTGAAGCCGCGCACCACGAGCACCGTCAGGTTGTCGCCGCCCTCGAGGTTGAGCGAAGTGGCGAGGTTCGGCGTGGCGAGCGAGAGGGTCGGCTCGCCGACCACGAAGAACCCGCTCGAAGCGACCGACTGGCCCGCGAGGCTGACCACCATCTCGATGGTGCCGCTCTGCTGGCCGGGCAGCGCAAAGTCGTCGTCGCCGATCACGATGATCGACACATCGTTGAGCGACTCGCCGGCCGCGCCCGCGAGCTCGATGTACTCGTCGAGGTCCGCGCCCGGCTGCTCGATGCGAAGTTCGTTCAGGCGCAGCGGTGCGTCGGCCGAAGCGACGGCTGCGACGAGCGACGAAAGACATGCCATGCCGATGAGGTGCGTTCGACGCATCGGAATCAGACTCCTGCTCTGTGGAGCGCTTCGTCGGAGACAAGGACTTCCGCATCGCCCAGCGCGATGCGGCTCATCGATCTCGTCGGAATCGCCATGAATCTCGGACTGCCCACGAAGGGGCGGGGGAACGGTCGAGTGTACGACAGGGTTCGACAAAGTCGAATCGGACACCGAATCGCGGAAGTTTTTCGCACCGCCTGAACCCTCGGATGGTCCGCGGAAGGGCTGTGCGAACGCTTGAAAAGCGCGCCGGGCGCCCCGAAAGAGGGCGCCCGGCGACGGTTCTCGGCAGCGCATGTCTCGCATTCACGCGGACTTGCGCGGAAGCATCACTTGAAATTCTCGGGCTCGGTCGAGCCGGTACCCGCGTTCACCGTTGCCGGCGCGGTGGTCGTGGTCGTTCCCTCGAGGGCGTTCGCAGGCATCGGAACCAGGAACACCTCGACGCGGCGGTTCTGCTCGGCGCCGCGGTTGCCGTTCGTGGCGATCGGGCGGAACTCGCCGTAGCCCGCGACCATGAAGCGGTTCGACGAGACGCCGTCGCCGACGAGCGCCTCGCGCACCGCGATGGCGCGGTGGGCCGACAGGTGCACATTGGTCGGGTGCTGCTGCATGGTCGAGCTGCGGCGGATCGGCACATTGTCGGTGTGGCCGACGACGCGCACCTCGAGGTCGGTCGCGGCGCCCGAGTTCAGGATGCTCGCGAACTGCTTCAGCACGGTCGAGGCCTTGCCGGTCAGCTTCGCGCTGCCGAGGTCGAAGGTGACATCGCTCTTGAAGCGCAGCATGCCGCGCTTCGCGTCGAACTCGAACAGCTCGGGGTTGTCCTCGGCGAGCTTGGTGAGCGCGTCGTTCACCGACTCGGGAAGCGGGCTCAGGTTGTTGACCTGCGCGAGCAGCTCCTCGTAGCGCTTCTGCAGCGCATCGAGCGTGCCCTTGTCGCCGCCGACGAGTTCACGCGCGCGCTTCAGGTCCGCGGCGGCCTCGGCCAGCTGCTTGCGCAGCATGTCCTCGTTGGCGCGCGAGGTGTCGAGCTCGCCCTGCATGGTCAGGAGCTGCTGCTCCTTGCTGCGGTACGCGCTCATGAGGTCGTCGTACTGGTTCTGCGGCACGCAGCCGGTGAGGGCGGCGAAAGACGCACCGAGGGTGATGAGAGTGGTGAGGGTTGCAGTGCGCATGGCTTCCGGGCTTCCTACTTCAAAATCCTTTTTGAACGGAAATGCGGCACCGCGCGACGCCCCAGGGCTCTGCCGAGTCGTGCGGGAATTCTCCGTAACTCCTTCGGGTCAGACCGACGCGCGGAGTGTACGGATTTCCGTCGATGCGTGGGGAGGGGCGCGCGGATTTCAGCGGCCGCGCGCGCGGCCGCCGATGCGCGGCTGGAGCTGGCTCGGGCTGAACGCCTCGTCGAACTCGAACACGCTGCTGAAGTCGTCGAGCGAGTCCTCGGCGGTCTTCGACATCACCCCGCCCTCGATCATGGCGTAGACGATGCGGCCGAAATCATCGGTGCGGCGGATGTGCCAGCAGCGCAGCACGACGGGAGCCAGCATGCCGTACTGCTCGATGGCGAAGTCACGCAGGCCGAGGCACAACTGCTGTCCCGTCACATGGTTGGAGTCGGGGTCGCCCGCCGACATCCCCATCCCGCCGTCGAGCTGCTGCCTGGCGTGGGTGTGCACGCGGTCGACCGTGTGGGCCAGGCCTCCGCGGACGAAGTCGAACGCCTCGGGCGGATAGTTGCCAGCCGAGGCGATGATCTGCTTCCAGTCGATCTGGGTGGTCGCGGGGTCCACTGCGTGCTCCGAGGCGCTGGGAACGGCGGCCGCCGCCCTGAGTGCGCGCGATTGTATCGGCGCGGCGGCGCGATACCCTCAAATTCGCCCCGATTCGCCGCGATCCCGACGCGCCCGCTTCGGCTACCTTCCCGTGCATGCAGGACGAGGGCACGCATGGAGGCTCCCCCGATGGCACTCGCACCGAGGCGGAGAACCGCCCGAAGAACGGGGTCGATCTGCGCACGGCGCACCTCTGGCACTTCCAGCCCATCCGCGACGCGCTCGTCATCGCCGCGGTGTGCCTGACGATCTACGCGGGATACGCCATGCGCACGGTCACCGTGCCGCTGCTGATCGCGCTGGCGCTGGCATACCTCGTCGATCCCGTGGTCACGCGCCTGGCGGCGATGCGCCGCATGAACCGGCCGGTGGCGGTGGGGCTGATCCTGACGGCGCTGTGCACCCTGATCGTGTCGGCGGCCGCGCTCGTGATCCCGCTTGCGGTCGGGCAGACGCTCGAGTTCGCGAAGAACCTGCAGGACGGTCGGTACGACGGAACGATCGACCGCGTCGTCGAGACGCTTCCCGAGGAGTACCGCGAAGGCGTCCGTGCGCTCGTGCAGCGCGTGGTGCACCCTGTGGAGCAGGTCGTCGACGGCGCCATGGCGCCGAGGGTCGGCGCGAAGTCCGACGCAGCGCACGAAGCGCCGCCTGCCGAAGGAGACGGTGCGGGCGGCGCGTCGGAGCCCGCCGCGACCGATCTTCCGGCGGTGACGCCTGCCCAGGTCGCTCCGTACGCCGATCCGATTCTCTCGCTGCTCGGTGCGGGCGCAAGCCGCGTGTGGAACTTCCTGCTCGGCGTGCTGCAGCTCGGGCTCGTCGTGTTCCTGATCCCGTTCTACTTCTACTACTTCAGCGTGCACTGGCCGAAGATCAAGCAGTTCTTCGCCGACCTGGTGCCCGACGAGCATCAGGGGCGCGTCTTCTCGGTGGCCGCCGAAATGGACCGCGCCGTCGCGGGCTTCGTACGCGGCCGCATCGTGATCTGCGCCTTGATGGGCGTGATGTTCGCGGTGGGCTGGCAACTGTGCGGCGTGCCCTACGGCATCGCGCTCGGGCTGCTGACGGGCGTCTTCTCGATCGTTCCCTACCTCGGCGGCGTCGGCGTGCCGTTCGCGATCGGCCTGCTGATGGCCGATCAGTTCGCCGACGCGCCCGAGATGCGCATGCCGCTCTGGGGCATGTTCGCGTGGCCGCTCGCGGTGTTCCTGATCGTGCAGACGATCGAGGGCTACATCCTGACGCCGATCATCGCGGGCAAGGCCACCAACCTCGATCCCGTCACGATCGTGGTCGCCATCCTCGCGGGCGGCTCGGTGGCGGGGGTGTACGGCATGCTGCTTGCGATTCCGATCGCGGCATGCGGAAAGATCGCAGCGAAACGGATCCTGCTGCCGCGGCTGCGCGCGTGGGCGCGCGGCGCGGTGTCCGATCCGCTGCCGCTCGATGCGCAGTGAACGCGACAGGCGAGGTTCGACACGAAGCACGGGTTCGACACGAAGCACGGATGCAACGATGAAGCTCAGCACGATCCTCGAAGGTCTTCCCGTCCGCCGCTGCGATGCCTGCGACCCCGGCATCTGGAGCATCGTGGAGGACTCGCGCAAGGCCCGCGACGGCGCGCTGTTCGTGGCGCGCGCAGGCACCAAGGCCGATGGCTCGGCGTTCCTCGCCGATGCGCTCGGGCGCGGCGCGGCGGCGGTCGTGTGCGCGACGGGCACGCCGCGTCCCGCGTCGCTGCCGCCCCATGTGGCGTGGGTCGAGGCTGACGAGCCCGCGCTGGTCGCGGCGCTCGCGGGCGAGCGCTTCCACGGAAATCCCTCGTCGGCGCTCGACCTCGTGGGTGTGACGGGCACGAACGGCAAGACGACGATCGCGTACCTCACGCAGCAGCTGTTCGCGGCTGCAGGCGTGCGCTGCGGCCTCGTGGGCACGGTCGAGATCGACGACGGCAAGAACCGCGTGCCTTCGGCGCTCACCACGCCGCCCGCGCTCGAGCTGAGCGAGCTCTTCGCGCGCATGCTCGAGCACGGCTGCCGCGCCGCCGCGATGGAGGTGTCGAGCCACTCGCTCGCGCAGCACCGCGTGGCCGCGCTGCGCTTCCGCACCGCGATCTTCACGAACCTGACGGGCGACCACCTCGACTACCACGGCACGATGGAGCGCTACGCCGACGCGAAGGCCACGCTCTTCCGCATGCTCGACGAGTCGGGCACGGCCGTCCTCAACATCGACGACCCTTGGCACAAGGCCATGATGCCGCCGCGCGCGAAGACGCTGACGACGAGCACGCTCGACCCGTCGGCCGACTGCCACGCCACCATCCACCGCATGGGCCTCGACGCCATGGATGTGACCTTCCGCGGGCCGTGGGGGCTGCTCGAGCTGCGCCTGCCGCTCGTCGGGCGCCACAACGCCATGAACGCGCTGCAGGCCGCGGCGGCCGCATGGTCGCGCGGCGTCGATGGCGAACGCCTCGGCCGCGCGCTTGCCACTTGCCAGGCGCCGCCCGGCCGCCTGCAGCCCGTGCAGGTCGGCGGGGCGGGCTTCAGCGTGCTGGTCGACTACGCCCACTCCGACGACGCGCTTGCCAATGTGCTGCGCGCGCTGCACCCGACCGTTCCGAGCGGTGGGCGCCTGCGCGTCGTGTTCGGCTGCGGCGGCGACCGCGACCGTACCAAGCGTCCGCGCATGGCCAAGGTCGCCTGCGAGGGCGCCGACGAGGTGATCGTGACCAGCGACAACCCGCGCACCGAAGACCCCGACGCGATCATCGCCGAGATCCTGACGGGCGTGCCCGCGGCCGATCGCGGCCGGGTGGCGGTCGAGTCCGACCGTGCGAAGGCCATCGCGCTCGCGGTGTCGACCGCGCGCGAGGGCGACATCGTGCTCATCGCGGGCAAGGGCCACGAGGACTACCAGATCATCGGTTCGGAGAAGCGCAGCTTCGACGACCGCCGCGAGGCGGAGCTGGCGCTGCGCGGGCGCCTCGCGAAGTGACGCGCGGGGGCATTTCGTTTCGGTTCCGTGCGCGGCCGTCCCGCGCGCGATGGGAGCAAGCGTGATGGCGAGCGTCTACCGCGTCCACAGTCCGTGCTTTCAGGCGATCGTGCTGGCGACCCGCGCCGAGGTGCTTGCGCGGCCCACTCGCGAAGTGTCGTGGCTGACCACCGACACCCGCGCCGACCTTTCCGACGCCTGCTTCGTGGCCCTGAAGGGCGAGCAGTTCGACGGGCATGCGTTCGTGGCGGCCGCGGCCAAAGGCGGCGCGGTGATGGCGCTGATCGAGCACGACCTGACCGCGGCGGATCTCGCGGCCCTACCCGAGGGTTTCGGCCTGCTGAAGGTCCGCTCGACGCGCGAGGCGCTCGGCCTGATCGCCCACTCGTGGCGGCGCAGCCTGCGCACGCTGCGCGTGGCGGCGGTCACGGGCAGCGCGGGCAAGACCACGACAAGGCGCCTGCTCGAGGGCATCCTGGCCGAGGTGGGGCCCACGCACGCCAGCCCGAAGAGCTTCAACAACGACATCGGCGTGCCGCTCACCCTGCTCTCGACGCCGCCCGAGGCGAAGTTCCTGGTGGCCGAGATCGGCATGAACCACCCCGGGGAGCTGCTGCCGCTGACCGAGATGGCCGAGCCCGAGGTCGGGATCGTGACCCTCGCGGGGCGCGCCCACCTCGAGGGCCTTGGGTCGGTCGAGGCGGTGGCGACCGAGAAGGCGTCGCTTCTCGCAGGCGTGCTGCCTGAGGGCGTTGCGGTCGCGAACGGCGACAACCCGCCGCTCGTCGAGGCGGTGCGTGCCCTCGAGGCGGCTGGCCGCGCGCCTTCGCGCCTTGTCTGGTTCGGCCACGGCTCGTCCTGCCACTACCGCCTGCTCGACCGGCAGGCAACCGCCGACGGTCAGCGCGTGCGGGTGCTCTGCCCCTCGCTTGGCCGGGAGCCGTTCGAGTTCACCCTGCGCATGGCCGGCGAGCACAACGCCCGCAACGCGCTGGCGGCGCTCGCGGCGGCCGCCGAGATGGGCATTCCGTTCGCGGCGATCGCGCGCGGGCTTGCCCGCGTCGAGGCGTCGGACATGCGCCTCGAGCGCCTCGACATCGGCGGGCGCACGGTGTTCAACGACGCCTACAACGCAAACCCCGACGCCATGATCGCGTCGCTCAAGGCCTTCGCCGAGCTGACGGCGGGGGTGGGGCGGCGGGTCGTGGTGCTTGGCGAGATGCGCGAACTTGGCCCGACGGCCGCCGAGCTGCACGCCGAGGTCGGCCGCCATGCCGCGGCCCACTTGGCGGCGTCGGACGCGCTGGTCGCGGTCGGCCCGCACGCGGCGGCGCTCGCCGACGCGGCCCGTTCGGCGGGATTCGCGGGCGAAACGCTGGTCGCCGCCTCGTTCAGCGAGCCTTTCGCGGCCGAGGCGGCGGCGCTCATGCCCGTCGGCGCGGCGGTTCTCCTCAAGGGCAGCCGAGGGGCCCGCATGGAGCGGTTCGTCGAGCCGCTGCGGGTGGCGTTCGCGCACGCCTGACCACGGCGAGAACTTTGCACCGCGCCCCGCGCGAAACCCGATGAATTCGGCCGCGACATGCTTTACATCCTGACGACGCGATTCCAGGAATGGCTCGACTCGGTCGGCTTGTACCGTGTCATCCAGGTCTTCACGCAGCTCGAGTTCCGCGCGATCGCGGCCGTGCTGATGTCGTTCTTCTTCGTGATCGCGTTCGGGCCCCGCACCATCGCGCGCCTGCGCCGCCTGAAGGTGGGCGACAACCCCGAGTTCTACAACGACACGCTGAACGCGATGAACCAGGGGAAGAAGGACACGCCCACGATGGGCGGCATCCTGATCATCGCGTCGATCCTGTCGTCGCTCCTCCTCTTCTCCGACATCCTGGTGTCGCGCCATGTGCACCTCGCCATCGTGCTCATGCTGGTCATGGCGGGGCTCGGCGCGTTCGACGACTGGCTGAAGCTCACCGCGGCTCGCCGCGGCACGGGCACGCGCGAGGGCCTGTTCGCGTGGGAGAAGCTCGTCTTCCAGCTCGGTATCGCGGGCCTGGTGTCGGCGTTCCTCTACGGCGCAAGCGATCCGACGGGCAACCCCGCCGCGGTGTCGATGAACCTGCCGTTCCAGCGCACCTACGAGCCAAGCTCGATCGGGTCGATCACGGGCGTGGTGCTCAACCCGAATGTCTGGGTGATGGGCTTCGCGCCGTTCGTCGTGTTCGGCACGCTGTGGATCGCCGGCACCTCGAACGCGGTGAACATCGCCGACGGCATGGACGGCCTCGCCGCGGGCACCATGACCATCGCCAGCCTGGTGCTGATGATCCTGTGCTGGATCGCGAGCAGCCAGTCGGCGGCGCACTACCTGCTCGTGCCGCATGTTCCCGCGGCCAAGGAGCTGATGGTGGTCGCGGGCGCCATGGCGGGCGCGTGCCTCGGGTTCCTGTGGTTCAACTGCAACCCCGCGCGCGTCTTCATGGGCGACACGGGGTCGCTGCCGCTCGGGGCGCTGCTCGCCTACCTCGCCGTGGCGATCCGCCAGGACTGGCTGCTGCCCCTGATCGCGGGCATCTTCTACCTCGAGCTCTCGAGCAGCGCGATGCAGGTCGGCTACTTCAAGCTCACCAAGGGCAAGCGCATCTTCCGCTGCGCGCCCATCCACCATCACTTCCAGCTCGGTGGCTGGGGAGAGAACCAGGTGGTGGTGCGGTTCTGGATCATCGCCGCCATGCTCGGGGCGATGGCGCTCGTGTCGGTGAAGCTTCGCTGACGCAGCGGCTCCGAGCGCGTACCCTGCCCGCATGGCATGGAAGCCAAGCCGTGACGCAGCCGAATCGGGTCGCGGCGCCTTCGGGCGCTTCGAACGCCGCATGGCTGCGCTGGCCGTGCTGGGGCTGCTCGTGGTCTCGGCGATCGCGCTGCAGCTCGCGCGGCTCTCGCTCGTCGAGCACGAGCGTCATCGCGCAAGCGTCGAGCGCTATCTGACCACCACGAAGCTGCTGCCCGCGCCGCGCGGCAGGATCCTCGACCGGCGCGGCGAGGTGCTGGCCGCCGACCGCGCGAGCTGGGATGTGCTGCTTCACTACGACGCCATCACGGGCGCGTGGTCGAGCGACCGCGCGCGCCGCGCGCTGGTGAAGGAGATGGGCCGACCCGCGTGGCTCGAGCTGTCGGGCGCCGAGCGCGCGGCCGCGATCGTGCGGCGCCAGGAGGAGTTCGACGCGAAGCTCGAGCAGGTGTACGAGCGGCTCGCCGAGGCGGGCGGCGTTCCGCGGTCCGAGATCGACACGCGCCTCGACGCCGTGGTGGCGCGCGCGGCGCGCGAGGTGAAGTCGCGCAAGGAGGCGATGCTCGCGCGCGCGACGGCGCTCGAAGGCGAGGACGCGCGGCTCTCCGACCTCGACCGCGAGCGCGTGCACGCGCAGGACGAGGAGCATGTCATCCTCTCCGATGTGGGCGACGAGACGGCGTTCGCGTTCCAGCGGATGGCGGAGGATCTGCCGGGCGTGCTCGTGGTCGAACCTTCGATGCGGCGCGTGCGGCCGTGGGAGCAGGTGCGCTTCAGCCTGCCGCGCGACGGGTTCCCTCCGCCGATCCGCTCGCGCACCGACGCCGACATCGTGCTCGACGGCGTGGCCGACCACATCGTGGGCTCGACGCGCACGCAGGTGTTTCCCGAGGATCTCGCGCGGCGGCCGCTGCTCGACCCCGTGACGCGCGAGGTGGTCGACCGCGGTGGATACCGCAGCGACCGCGATGTGATCGGCGCGAGCGGCATCGAGCGCCGCGCCGAGGACCTGCTGCGCGGCACGCGCGGCGTCGTCGAGCGCGACCTCGAGCGCGGCACCGAGGAACGGATCGAGGCCGAACAGGGCCGCGATGTCGTGCTCACCATCGACATCAGGCTGCAGGCGCGGCTGCAGGCGCTGTTCGCGCCCGAGTCGCGGCTGGCGACCATCCAGCAGTACCAGCGCGGATTCGACCCCGAGGGGAACCCGCGCAGCGGACCGCTGCCGATCGGGTGGGAGCTCGACGGCGCGATCGTGGTCATCGAGGTTGCGACGGGCGAGATCGTGGCGGCGGTGAGCTCGCCCACGATCGCCGAGGGTGTCGCGATGTCGACCGAGCGGCGCGAGCGCGAGAAGCCGGGCATCTTCCGGCCGTTCGACGCGGTGTATCCGCCGGGTTCGATCCTGAAGCCGCTCGTCCTGTGCGCGGCGGTCGCCGAGGGGGTCGTGCGGCCCGACGAGGCGATCGAGTGCAAGGGCCACTACTTCCCCGAGCGCAACGACGCGGCGCGCTGCTGGATCTACCGCGCGAACGAGGGCCGCACCGCGACCCATGGGCCGCTCGACGCGGCGGGTGCGCTGGCGCGCAGCTGCAACATCTACTTCTACGCGCTCGCCGCGCGGCTTGGGCCCGACCGTCTGGTCGCGTGGCTCAGGCGCTTCGGCATGGCCGAGATCCCCGACGCGGGCCTTGCCTTCAGCCAGCGCGGGGCCGATGGAGCGGTGCGCGTTCTGGGCGAGGCCGCGGGCAGCGTGCCAGACGACGCGGCCATCGCGCGCGCCATCGAGAAGCGCGACCGCATGTCGGTGATCCTGCTCGGGATCGGGCAGGGCGCGCTCACCTGGTCTCCGCTGCAGGCGGCGCAGGCCTATGCGACGCTCGCCCGCGGCGGCAAGGTGATTCCCGCGCATCTCGTGCGGGGGGTCGGGCGCGGTGAAGTCGTGCGCGATCTCGGGATCCCGCGCGAGGCGATCGCGGCCGCGATGGCCGGGCTGCGCGCCTCGGTGCGCGAGAACTACGGCACGGGCCACCATCTCACGCTCGAAGGCGGCGCACGGGACGAGCTCTTCGACATTCCCGGCGTCGAGATGTGGGGCAAGACGGGCACGGCGACGGCGCCGCTTCTTGGCCTCGATGCCGATGGCGACGGGCGCGACGACGAGCGCGTGCGCACCGACCACGCGTGGTTCGTGGGCATGGCGGGGCCAGCGGGCGGTGCGCCGCAGTATGCGATCGCGGTGGTGCTCGACCACGGCGGTTCGGGCGGCAAGGTGGCCGGCCCTGTGGCGGCTGAAACGGTGCGCGCTCTCGCGGCCGAAGGCTACCTTGGCGCGCAGGCGCGGGGCAGCGGGGGGAACGCCCTCGAATGAGCCCGTCGCGCTACACGGCCACGGCGCTCTACGCGGGATCCGCGGGCGGCGGCGCCCGGCGACTGCGGCTCGCGACGCCTGCGTGGATCGCGGTGGGCGCGGCGCTCTTTCTTTCGCTGCTCGGGATCTCGGCGATCGCGGTCACGCGGCCCGAGCTCGCGGCGCGGCAAGGCGTGTATCTCGCGATCGGCGTCGGCTGCGCGCTGCTGGCCACGCTGGTTCCGCCGCGGCAGGCGCGCGTCCTGTGCTGGTTCGTGCTCGCGGTGGCGCTCGCGCTTCTCGTGTTCGTCCTGCTTCCCTTCGTGCCGCGCTCGATCGTCACGCCGCGCAACGGCGCGCGTGCATGGATCAATCTCGGCGCGTCCGACTTCCAGCCGTCCGAACTGGCGAAGATCGCCTTCATCATGTGCATGTCGCAGTGGCTTGCCCTGCACGGGGCGCCGCGCACGCTGCGCGCGCTCGCCATGCCCGCCGTGCTCTTCGCGGTGCCCGTCGGGCTGATCGTGCTCGAGCCCGACCTCGGAAGCGCGCTCCTCTTCGTGCCCACGGTGCTCGCGATGCTGCTCGCCGCGGGCGCGCGGATGCGCCATGTGCTGCCGGCGCTGGCGGCGGCCGCCGTGCTCGCGCCCATCGCGTACTTCGCGGTGCTCAAGCCGTACCAGCGGGCGCGCATCGATGCGATCGTGGCGCAGGTGAAGGGCGACACGCGCTTCGAGCGCGACATCGGGTTCCAGGGGTGGCGGGCGATGCGGCTTGTCGGCGCGGGGGGCGCGTTCGGAAACGACGCGGCGCATGCGAAGGCGCTCATCGTGCGCAACGCGCTGCCCGAGGAGCACAACGACATGATCTTCGCGGTCGTGGGCTGCAGGCACGGATTCGTCGGAGGTGCGGCGGTGCTGCTTGCGTATGCGCTCTTCGCGGTCTCCGCGATCGCGGTGGCGCTCTCGGTGCGCGACGGATGGTCGAAGCTGGTGGCGGTCGGCATCGGCGCGCTTCTCTTCGGGCAGATGGCCGTCAACATCGGGATGACGGTGGGATTGCTCCCGATCACGGGCGTGACGCTGCCCTTCGTCAGTTATGGTGGCAGCAGCCTGCTTGCGTGCTGGACGCTGGTCGGGCTCCTCCTTGGAATCGGAATCAGGCCGCCGACGGGTGGCGAGAAGGACCCCTTCGATGGCTGAAGACGGCGCACAACCCGCGGCAGGCCGAACCGACACCGCCGCCCGCGAGCGCGAGCTGGCCGAGTGGCTGCGCTTCGAGCCCGAGCCGCCGGCGATTCCGATCGACGACGAGGCGCGCGCCATGCTCGGACGCATGTCGATCGAGATCACGCCCGACGAGGAGGCCAAGCTCGCGCGCTACCTCGGCATGCTGTTCGCGGCCAACGAGCGCTTCAACCTGACCCGCATCGACCGCGAGAGCGCGTGGTCGCGCCATGTGGTCGACAGCCTGACGCTGCTCGGTCCGCTCGCCTCGGCCGAAGGCGCGGAGACGGCGATCGACATCGGCTCGGGCGGCGGCCTGCCTGCGATTCCGCTTGCGATCGCGCGGCCCGACATCGGGTTCACCCTGCTCGAGTCGACGGGCAAGAAGGCGCGGTTCCTCGAGGCGGTCGCGCGCCGTCTTGGCCTTGCGAATGTGGCGGTGGTGAACGACCGCGCGGAGCGCGCGGCCCGCACGGGGCTGCGCGAGGCGTTCGATGTGGCGACCTCGCGGGCGGTCGGTGCGCTCGACGACCTCGCGCTCTGGTCGGTGCCATTCCTGAAGGTCGGCGGGGTGATGCTCGCGATCAAGGGCGGCCGCGCCGCCGAGGAGGTCGGGGTGGCCAAGCAGCGTCTCTACGAGCTGCACGCGGCGGCGGTCGGCGAGATCCGCACCGAGACGAACACGATCGTGATCATCGAGAAGCAGCGGAAGACGCCCGCGAAGTTTCCGTGAAGTTCAGCGTCGGGCGCGGCGTCGGGGCGTGATGTTTCCGCGGTTCGCGGGCGATGCCGTCAGTTCCATGCGGCCAGCACGGCCGACAGGTCCGACGCGCCCACCGCGCCGTCGAGGTCGACATCCGCGGACGCGTTGTCCGAGCCCCATGCGCCGAGGAGCAGGGCGAGATCCTGCGGTCCCACCCGCCCGTCGCGGTTGATGTCGGCGCGTCGAGCGAGGAGAAGCGCATCGAACAGCGCGAGGTCGCTCTCGGTGATGCGCATGTCGCCGTCGATGTCGTGCGGCGCGTTCGCGACGGTCACGGGGCTTCCGATCGATTTGGCGAGCGCGCTGCGATCGAGGAGATCGAGGTCGCCATTGCGGTCGCGGTCGCCCAGGAGCGACGGATGCACCGCCGCATGCGCGCCGGCAGGCAGGGCGGGAAGCGTGCGCACCGCGCCGTCGGCGAACGACACGCGCAGCATCGCGACCTCGGCGGCCGTGCCAAGGCCGAAGTGCAGTTCGAGCGTGTTCTGACCGAGGTAGCCGACGCCGCCCGCGTGGACCTCACGAACCAGCACACGACCGTCGGGAAGCGTCGCCTCCGCGCGGGCGCCGATCGCGCTGGCGTTCGGCGCGCGCCCCTCGAGGCGCAGGCGCGCGCTCGGAGCCGCGTTCCCCGCAGCGTTCATGTAGAGCTGCAGATTGGCCCCGAGGTCGCTGACCAGCAGGTCCTGGTCGCCGTCGCGGTCGAAGTCGGCGTGCACGGTGCAGTAGCTCCACAACGACCCCGACCCTGCAGCGCCGCCCGCGTTCGGCACGAGCAGCGCAGGCGGGACGCCAGGATTGCGCCAGAGCCTGTTCGCGCTTCCCTGATGGTTGACATAGAGGTCGAGCCGCCCGTCGTCGTCGAAGTCGACGAAGAGCGCGCCCCAGCCTGTCGCGCGGTCCTCGACGCCCCACAGGGCTTCGCCGCGGACGAAGGTTCCGTCGCCGTTCCCGAGCATCAGGGGGTTGACGCCGAAGACGGGGGCCTCGCGGGTCGCGATGTTGGTGACCAGCAGATCGACGCGGGTGTCGCCGTCGAAGTCGCCGGCGGCGCAGCCCATCGAGTAGCACGCCACATCGGCGCCCGAACCAGCGCCCGACTCGACCATCGTGCCATCGTCGTTCCTGAACAGCCAGTTCTCCTCGAAGAGCGGCGCAAGGTGGCCGCGGTCGTTCGAGACATAGAGGTCCGCGTCGCCGTCGGCGTCGAGATCGGAGAACACGCCGAGGAACGACCGCGCGGGCCGCGCGAGCCCCATCGATGGCGCGAGATCGACCGCGGTGCCGCCGTCGTTGCGCCACAGGCGGCAGCGCGCATCGGCGTAGGGGCCGCTCGGAAGCGCATAGGTCGCGGCGAAGATGTCGAGGTCGCCGTCGCGGTCGATGTCGGCAAGCGACACCGCCTTGGTTGCGGCCATCGAGCCGAGCGATCCATCGAGCGCATGCGGCAGGAAGGTGAACGCCGCTGCCGGCTTGAACACCCGCAGCGGCAGGCCGATCTGCGTGAGAAGGAGCTCAGGTCGGCGGTCGCCATCGAGATCCGCGCAGGCGATGGCAGAGGCCTGCGCGATCGGAGGAAGGCCCGAGGTGGCGGAGCGGTTGGCGAAGGTCCCGTTGCCGAGGTTCTCGAACACCCCGACCTGGCCATTCGACCGGCCAAGCGCCACGATGTCGTCGTCGCCGTCGGCATCGAGATCGACCGCCGCCACGCCGAATCCGTACAGTCCCGAAGTCTGCGGGACGGGCTGCACCGGGTAGGCCACGCCGCGCGCGGCCGACTCCTGCGTGAACTGGCTCTGGGCAAGCGCATCCGCGCCCGCAAGAAGCATCGCGGATATCGCGGCTGCACGGGATGGGAATCGAGGCCGCTCCACGGCCCAAGCCTAACGCGGGACATGGGCGCCGCAACACCGCGACGGTTGTTCGGGGGCAAACGGTGCGCGGGGCGCGCTGATCGGCGTGAAGAATCGCGCTGTGCCCAGACGCGGTGGCCAGGCGGTGCGAAACGATGGCTACGAGATCGCCACGCGATGGCCACCCGCGACACGAGGGCCACACGGCGTCCGCGCTCGGCGTTCCTAGCGTCCCTGGGCTCTTGCGGCGTGGGTGAGCTTGTAGGTTCCGCCGCGAAGCCCGAGGACTTCGGGAAGGTTCGTGAGCACAAGAAGACCGCCGTCGCGCGCGACGAGGTGCAGGAACGCGTCGCCCGAGCCCGAAAGGCGTACTTCCCCGGCATCCAAGCCGTCGACCGACAGTGGGATCTCGGCCCGCGCGGGCTCGACCCCTCTCGCGCGGATTTCGCAGCGCGCGATCACGCGAGACTCGGAGTCGCCGTCCGACACCGTCTCGACGGACAGCGTGCCGCCCTTGCCAAGCGTCCATTCCAGCGCGCACAGCGCCGGCGCGCCCAAATGCATCGGAGACATGCGGGGAGCGGCACTCATCGCGGCGCCCCCAGCAGGCGCGCCAGCAACTTGCTTGCGCGCTCGATGCCCTTGCCCGACTTCGAGATGGTGTTGGCCAGTCCGTCGAAGAACACGCAGAGCGCCAGCAGATCGTCGATCTTCTGGTCGTGCTGGCGTTCGCGCTCGCCACGGCGCGCGCCCTTCGGGGCCTTCTGCGCCACGCGGCATCCGCCGAGTTCCTCGATCAGCGGGTCGAACTCGCGGCGCTTGCGCGCACGAAGGATCGTGTAGAACAGTTTCCACACATCCTGCTCGGCCTGATGGAACTCGCGGCGGTCGCCCGCGGCTTTGGCGCGCACGCGCTGCACCAGGCCCCACTCGACCAGCTGCTTGAGCGTGGTCGACACGCTTCCGCGCGAGATCGACAGGCGATCCATGATGTCTTCGGCCGCCAACGGTTCGCCGGCGATGAAGAGCAGCGCGTGAACCTCGGCCATGCTGCGCTGCACGCCCCAGCGGGTGCCCATTTCGCCCCAGAAGGCGATGAATCGGTCCTGCGCCGAGCGGACTTCGTCGACCGACGGAATCGGGTCGTCGGACTTCGTTGCGGGAGAGCGCGAGGGCGCAGCCATACGAGGAATCTGGGCGCAGCACTCGGCGCGCGCAATCGAAGTTTCAGAAAGTTCTGAAACTTCCTGCGTTCGAAAAACAGCACGGCCCCCGAAGCGGGGGCCGTGCCGAAGAATCCAAGAGTCGAGGAGAGGCGCTCGATCAGAGCGGCTCGAGCGGATCGTTGATCCGGATCTCGACAAGGTCGTGCCAGATCTCGTGGGCCGAGGTCGAGCCCAGACCACAGGTCCACAGGCGCATCTCCACGCGGCCCGTGGCCGGATCGAGATACTGCGCAAACCCACCGTAGGCGGGCAGGTCGAAGTTGTACTCGTCGCTGATCGTGGTGAGGAAGTCCGCGCCGAAGTACTCGTAGCGGTTCGTCTGGAAGTTCCGCACGAACACGCCCGCGAGGACGAAGTTGCGAGTGGAACGCGACACGAAGGTCAGGCCCAGATCCGAAATCTGCGTCACGGGGTTCTGGACATCCTCGATCTTGAGGCGGGCCAGAAGATCGGTCGTGCCGCCGGTGGCCAGATAGGTCAGGCCATCGGCCTGCTCGCCCGAACGCCGACGCACCGACTCGATGCGAAGGAACTGTCCGTCCTCGGCGCGGATCGTGTACGAGACCCACGGAGCCCCCGCGGGCTGAAGGCCCGTCACCACGCGGATGTCGGTGGGATTGCCATCCCAGCCCGTTCCCGTGAAGAGGCCAACGCCGCAGTCATACATCTGGGGGAAGCCGCTGATGGCGCGGAACTCGCCGTCGCAATCAGGGTCTCCCACCAGGCAGCAGTCGGACTGGTTCGGCGGAGACACCGCAAACGGGCACTGCGGGCGGCTGTTGCTGCCCATGATGTCGCGGATGTTGATCGGGGTCAGCGGGGTTCCGTAGATCTGCTTGGCGGCGCTCTGCAGGCAGCTCACGGCACCGGTGATGATCGGCGCGGCCGAGCTGGTTCCGTTGAACCGTGCCGAGTAGGTGCGCAGCTGGTTCTCCTGCTGCGGGTCGCCGCCCGGAGGCGTCGGGTTGTTTCCGCGGAAGAGATCGCCGTAGCCGACGGTGACCACCGAATTTCCCCATGCAGAGATGTGCACGGCGGCCAGGTCGCGTCCGTTCGGATCGGGGGTCTGCTCGCCTGAGAAGTTCGAGAACGGCAGGCGGTAGTAGAAGCCTTGGCAGGCCTCGAAGCCTGGGCAGCCCGGAGCGCCCTGAGCGATGCGGCCGGGCGTGCAGGCGCCCACGATGATGACGCCCGAATCGAACTCGACGGCCTGCGGGTTGATCGCAACATTCGAGTTGCCCGCCGACACGACCGAGGTGATGCCCAGATCGGTGCCGAGCGAGATCAGCAGGCCGTACGGCGCAACTGCGGGAAGGCAGTTGCCTCCGCCGAAGCCCCACGAGTGGTTGACCACATCGCCCGCCTCGAAGGTCTGGAAGCAGCTTGTGATGGCGCTCTGCGGGCGGCTGCCTTCCTCAAACGACACGATCGGGAAGAAGTAGCCCTGTGCGTTGCGGGCGATGCCCGTCACGCCGAAGCCATTGTCGGCCGCGACAACCTCGCCGAGAGTCGCGGTGCCGTGCTGCGGAGCGTTGTTCGAGCCTTCGTACAGGATCAGCGACTGGCCAGGCTCCGAGATCACGCGCGGAACGGGGAGCAGGTCGCCGTTCGCGTCGAGCGTGAAGTCCTCGTGATTGACGAACGCCGAGAACTCGATGATCGCAACGCGCAGCGTTTCGCCGTAAGTCAGCGTCGGGCCGTTGTTCTGGAAGGTGGAGGCGATCTCCGCCTGCAGCTCCACGAGTTCGGTGAGCGCAAGGCCCTCGCCCGTGTAGAGCGGGGAGCCCGGGAACCGAATCGGATCGGTGGGATCGGCAGGGATGTACTCGGGGTCGGTACGGGCGCGCTGGGTGTACAGCGCACCACCGACTGTGCCGTTCGTGCCCGGGAAATCGAGCACGGGATCGAACGACGGAGTCGGGTCGTCGCCGCCGGTCGGAATGCATGCGTCGCCGAGCACGGGGCTCGAGGCGAGGTTCACGCAGACCTGATCCCACTCGATGTTGCAGCACGAGGGATCGATGTTGCAGACCGCGAAGCAGCAGGTGGGCTGCGAGCAGCCGCGACCCGGATGAGCCTCGAAGCAGCCGCCGAGCTGGATGCCCGGGACGACCACTTCGAACTCAGGGACGCCCGCGGTCGGGCCATCGGCGCTGAAGCAGGGGTCGTAGCGCTGCGGCGGCGGCAGGGTCGGGTTGATGTTGTCGTAGATCGTGCCGTTGCAGAGGATGTTCGCGTAGCCGGCGCAGACCACATCCCAGCCGTTCGGCGAATCCTCGTTGTTGCAATACGGGATCTGCGCGGTCACGGTCTCGCAGCACGACTGGTCCTGGCAGCCGTACTCGGCGGCATCGAACTGGTTTCCCGGGTCGGGATTGCAGCCGAAGCCCTCGTCGCAGCTCGGGCCAGGGATGTTGCAGGGGCCGGGCGCGTCGGGGCCGCACTGGTGCAGGATCGGCACCAGTTCGATCCACGCGAATTCGATCTCGGGCAGCTCGTTGATGGTCCACGCGATGTCCGACAGACGCGCCGGATCGACGCCTTCGATGACCATCATGCCTGCGAGGTCGGGCTGCGCGCGGCCCGAGTGGGCCACGGCGCGCTGCTCGAGCTTCGCGAGTTCCGCGGGGGTCTTGTGGATCCACTGACGCACGGTCAGCTTGTTGTCGGCCAGGATCTGCGAGAAGCCGGTCAGGTCCACGCCGCCGAGGCTCGCAGGGGCGGGCGAGTCGGCGAGCGGCGCGC
>JBJTOV010000111.1:0-11286 GCA_046074745.1 Planctomycetota bacterium
AGAGCGACGCCGGCGGCTCGGCCGCGCCCGCCTTCGCGCGCACGTGGTTCACGATCGAGAAGCCGCCGAAGAGGCCGTCGAACGTGCAGGAGAGCAGGGCGTTCGCGCCCAGGCGGTTGGCGCCGTGGTACTGGTAGTTGCACTCGCCGAGGGCGTAGAGGCTCTCGACGTTGGTCATCAGGTTGGTCTCGGCGCCCTGCACCAGGCCCTTCTGGTCGGGCTTGGCCTCGTAGCGCACGTACATGCCGCCCATCGAGTAGTGGACGCCCGGGAAGATGCGCATCGGCACCTCGGCCGGGTCCTCGCCGACGAACTTGCGGTAGATCTCGATGATGCCGCCGAGCTTGCGCTCGAGGTAGCCGCGCTCGAGGTGCGAGAGGTCGAGGTAGACCTGCCGCTTGCCGCCGACGCCCATGCCGTCGTGCACGCAGACGCTGAAGATCTCGCGCGTGGCGATGTCGCGGGGCACCAGGTTGCCGTATGCCGGGTAGCGCTCCTCCAGGAAGTACCACCGCTCGGCGTCGGGGATCTGGCGCGGGTCGCGCGTGTCGCCCTTCTTCCGGGGCACCCACACGCGGCCGCCCTCGCCGCGGGCGCTTTCCGACATCAGGCGCAGCTTGTCGGCGCCGGGGATGGCGGTGGGGTGCACCTGCACGAACTCGCCGTTGGCGAACGTCACGCCCGCGCGGTAGCAGCGCGCCGTGGCGGCGCCGTTGCACATCACCGAGTTGGTGCTCTTGCCGAACACCAGGCCGCAGCCACCCGTGGCCATGACCACCGCGTCGGCGCGGAACGACTTGATGGCCATCGAGCGCAGGTCCTGCGCCACGATGCCCATGCAGCGGCCGCTGGCGTCGATGATCGGGCGCAGGAACTCCCAGTGCTCGAACTTCGCGACCTTGCCCTCGGTCTCGAAGCGGCGCACCTGCTCGTCGAAGGCGTAGATGAGCTGCTGGCCCGTCGTCGCGCCCGCGAAGTGCGTGCGCTTGTAGAGCGAGCCGCCGAAGAGGCGGAGGTCGCGCTGGCCCTCGAGCGTGCGGTTGAAAGGCACGCCCATGCGGTCGAGCAGGTCGATGATCTTCGGCGCCCAGTGCGCCATCTCGTAGACGGGCGGCTGGTGGGCCAGGAAGTCGCCGCCATAGATCGACTCGTCGAAGTGCTCGTGCTCCGAGTAGCCCTGCTGGCGGGCGATCTCGTTGCAGGCGTTGATGCCGCCCTGCGCGCACACCGAGTGCGAGCGCTTGACAGGCACGATTGAGAAGAGGTCGACGCCGACGCCGGCTTCGGCGATGCGCACTGCGGCCGAGAGACCAGCGAGTCCGCCTCCGACGACGATCACGCGACGCTTGGTGGGAGCTGCCATGGGGTTCGTTCCGTTCCTGGGTCGGTGCTTCGTTCAGCGGGCGGCGCTGGAGTCGGCCGGTGCGGATGCTGGTGCGGTTGCGGGAGCGTCGGATGCGATCAGCTTCGTCTCGATGGCCTTGGCCTTCTCGACATCGAGGGTCGCGAACCCGACCACGGCGGTCATGCCTGCGGCCCCGAGCGCCAGGCCGATGCCAGCGCACACATAGCCCCAGCGCTGCTGCGCCTGCTTCGAGATGGTCAGGCCCCAGGTGATCGCGGCGGTCCACAGGCCGTTCGCGAAGTGGAAGACGAGCGCGAGCACGCAGACCGCGTAGAAGATGGCGTTGAAGTACGGGAACACGCCGTGCTGAAGGTGCGCGGCCGTGGTGCTCGAGGCGTGCGCGGCGTCGAAGCTCGGCATGAGTCCGCCGTAGGTCCAGCCCCAGCGCAGGCTCGAGATGTGCATGAAGAGGAAGAGCACCCCGATGTAGCCCGACAGGCGCTGCAGCGCGTAGCGGCGGTTCGCCTGGTAGCCGTAGCGCGCGGTGTTCGAGCGGCCCGAGCGCGCGAAGTACACGCCGAGGACCGAGTGGTAGGCGATCGGCAGCCACAGCACGAAGATCTCGATGAAGATCAGCGCGGGCAGGTTGTGGATGAAGTCGACCTCGTGCTGGAAGGTCGCCACGCCGCCGGCGCCCGCGCCAAGGGCCTCGTACTTCTTCGCGTTCAGCGCGCCTCCCCACACGATCGAGGAGTTCGTGGTGAGGTGCGGGATCAGGAACACGCCGATCGGAAACACGCCGCTCAGCGAGTGGAGTCGCCGCAGCAGGTGGTAGTGGCGCTCGAGGAAGGGAACGGGCTTCGCGGCGCTATGGGCGGACTCTGACACGGGTTGGTCTCCTGCCGTGATGAGTCGCGGAGTATAGAAGGAAGCACCGCGCGGCGAGCGCCTGCAGGTGCGGCATGGCGTGCGGACGGGTTTGCGCACGCACAGCGGAGGTCGCGCTCAATGCGGTCGGCGAGAACGGGTCTGCGCGCGCGGGAGGGCGCGTGACGCAGTGGTCGAGGCCGAAGAGAACGAGGTTCCTTCGGGCAGCGCGGGAGGGCGAAGTCGAGGGCGAGGGTGAACTGAGGCCGAGGACGAGGACAGACCGAGGCCGAGCTGAGGCCGTCGTCGTCGTTGACGCTGTACCTGAGGGAAATCGCCGCTGATCAGTCGGGGATGATCAGACCGCTCTTCTTGGCGCTGCCCTTTGGTGCGCTGCCCTGGGTTCCATGAGTGGAGCCTTCCGGTCCGATCGAGCCAATCGGACCTGCGCCAGAGGTCGCCGCACCCATCGCCGCGCCCATCCCGCCCTCGCGGGCCATCTGGGCGGCAACCATCTGCGCGATCTGCACGAAGCGTGCGCGCAGGTGCTGAACGATCTCGGTGAGCTCCGCCGACTCGTCGGCGGTGAGGTTGCCCTTCGTCTTCTCCTCGATCACGCCGAGGAGATCGATGGCGAACTGGGCGCCTGCGAGGTCGATCACCACGCGCCCGGTCTGCGGGTCGCCGTACGCGCCCAGGCCCATCATGGCCTGGCTGCCGAGCGTGGCGACGAGCGCGCGGAAGTCGGCGGGGGGGAGTTCGCCCGCGGGGTCCTGCTGGGAGCGCGCGGCTTCCTTCTCGGCGAGGCGCTCCTTCTCCGCCTGCGCCTGTGCCTTCCAGTCCGAATCGATGTGCAGCCGTTGGCCTTCGTCGCTCATGCCCCGAGCATAGCGGCGCGCTGCACGGGGCGGTGGCCGTCTGTAGGATTCCGACATGCGAAGCATGCATTCGGCGTCGGCGCTGCTCGTGCTGCTCCTCTCGGCGTGCGCCGCGAGCTCGGGGCCGCGCGCGGTGCGCGAGATCGGCGTGGCGGAGTTCTCTCGCCCGACCGCCGAGCTGCGGGAGGTCGCCGCGCGTCGCGAGGAAGAGAGCGCGACGCTCGCCGCAGATGCGGGCGTGACGGCGGATGCGGGCGGAGCGGCCGACGGGCTTGGCGCGCGACCTGAGGCGGACGCTTCCTCGGCTGTGACGGCGGGGCCCGGGCCGCGATCGGGAGAGCCATGGCCGGTCGAAGGGCTGGTCGGGCAGGTGAACGGGAGGCCCGTCTTCGCCGACGCCTTCCTTGCGCCGATCGACGACGAGCTTCGGCAGGCCGTGGCGATGCGCGACCGCGCCGATGGCCGCAGGGCCTTCGTCGAGACCGTGCGGCGGCAGTTCAAGATCACGGTCGACAGCGAGCTTGTCGTCGCCGAGGCGGAGTCGCAGCTCACTCCCGAGCAGCAGCAGGGGCTTCTTGCGTGGATCAAGGGCCAGCAGGAGTCGACGATCGCCGAACGCGGCGGCAGCCGTGCAGCCGCCGAGGCGAGCATCGAGGCCGAGAGCACCATGTCGCTCGAGGAGTTCATGCAGGAGCGCCGCGATGTGGCGCTGGCGCGCAGGCTGCTCAACGAGCGCGTGGAGCCGCGCGCCATCGTGTCGTGGCGCGATGTCGTGCAGGAGTACGAGCGCCGCCGCGCCGAGTTCAACCCTGATCCCACGGTGCGCATCGGCCGTATCCGCCTGTCGACCTCCGACGACGCGGAGCGCATCGCGCTCGTGCGCCAGCGGATCGCCGAGGGACGGTCGTTCGCCGAGATCGCCGAGGAACTGAAGCTCGCGGGTGGCGGCTTCTGGAACCAGTTCGAGCTTCCGCCTGAAGGCATCCGCGGACTCAAGGAGCTCAGCGACTCCGTGAAGGACCGCCTTGCGGACCTTCCCGAAGGGAAGCCCAGCGAGCCGATCGAGCAGCGCGGGTTCGTGATGTGGCTCGCCGTGCTCGAGGTGGTGCGCCCCGAGGCGCGCTCGGTGTACGACCGCGAGGTCCAGATGCGGCTGCGCGACGAACTGAAGGCGCGCCGCGAGATCATCGAGCGCGAACGCTACATCGCCACGCTGCGAAGCCGCTGGGTGAGCGACGACATCGGAGCGATGGAACGCCGACTGGTCGAGATCGCGCTGGCGCGCTACTGGCGATAGAGCGGACGCGGGGGCGCGCGGGCGGGCTCCGCGCGTCGCGCCGCCGCGAGGCTACGCTCGAACACGCCGATGCTCGTTTCGGACACATGACAGGTGCCGCGGTCGCCGCGCACGGCGATCAAGTCGACGCGGACCGTGTCGGCGCGCGCCAGTGCCCGCAGCAGCCTTCTGTCGTCGGCCCGCACCCGCGCGGGCGGAGCGTGGGCGAGCTCGCACAGATCCCCCGCGAGCCGCCAGAGCACGGCGCGCTTGCGGCGGTCGACGCGCGCAAGGGCGTCCCACGCGCCTGCGCCGCGCTTGACCTCGACGATGGCGATTTCGCGCCCCCCAGGAGCCTCGACGATCAGGTCGGCTTCGTCGCGCGGGTCGCGCGCGCTGCGCCAGCCACGCGCAAGCACGCGGTAGCCCGCGGCGCGGAGGAACCGTTCGGCGCATCGCTCGCCCACATCGCGCGCGCGGCGCCGCAATGTGGCCTGCCGCCAGAGGAACGCGGCCGCCACGGCGACTCCGTCGGCCTTCGCATGGCGGAGGGCGGTGCGAAGCGTGGAACCCGCGGCGCGTATGGCGGCGAAGAGCCCACCGGACGCGCTCGGCGCAGGACCTTCCGCGCGGGCAGGCCCGCTGCCGACGCCGATCGCAGGCCGGCGGTCTGCAAGACGCGTAGTCCGAACCCGTTCGGAATGAGGCCATTCGACTTGAGGCCCTTCGACTTGAGGCCCTTCGACTTGAGGCTCTCCATCCTGAAGCCCTCGATCCTGAAGCCCTCGATCCTGAAGCCCTCCAACATGGCGTCCTTCGACATGGCCCTCTTCGGGGGCATGGCCTTCGCCGATCTCAACCTGCGCGCGCTCCATCATGAATGTCCTTTCCCTTCGTTCACCCTTTCCGCCCATTCACGCTGTCCTCCAATGCACCGCCATGTCAGGCCCGTGCCGTCGACCCTTCGACCGCGGACCGACGCGCACTCTCCCGCATCGCGGGGCGCGTTCGAAAAATCGACCCGAATTCCGCAGCAAAAAGAACACCGCCCCGGGTCGCGGGGCGGTGAACGATCATCGATGGGGCTTGGCTCCCGCGCTCACAGCGGCGGGGTGACGGTGACGCTCGCCTTGCACACCCACTTGTCGCCGAGCTTCACACCGACGATGGTTCGCCCGACCATCGGAGTGAAGATCGCGTACAGCTGGTCGGTGCCGGCGCTCGACAGGTTGGGGAAGGTGTCGATGCTGTAGTACTGGCCGCCGCGCTGCAGGCGGATGGTGACCTTGCGGTCGCCCGCGGCCGCGGAGTGGATGAAGCCGATCGGCTTGTAGGCGCGACCGAGCTCGTCGATCAGCGCGAGCTCGGCGTTCGGGCCGGCTTCCTCGCGCACCTTGCTGCGGTCGTTCCAGAGGTCGATCGAGCTCTTGTTGCCGCGCGAGATGTTCAGGCGCATGATGCGCGTGTCGCGCGGCGCCCAGATTCCGCGCACCACCACGGCCTTGTTGCCGCGGAAGCCGCCCTGCTCGTACTCGCCGAGGCCTTCGAACAGGTAGTTCTCGTCCTTGACATCCATGGCGCCGAGGTTGTTCAGGTCGGCGTTCGCGGGAAGGATCGAGTCGTTGACCGCGAGGTCCTCGCGCGCGATCGCCATGATGCCGTCGGGCACCGAGACGGCCCCGCCCGTGGCGCCCATCAGCATGGCCATGGCGTCGACCGGGGTGAGCGAGCGGATCGCCGTGACGGGCAGGCGGAGGCCCATCGCGGTCAGGAAGCGCGGGGGCTCGCCGTCGCGGAACGCGTCGGCCTTGTAGACGGCGACCACTTCCATCGAAGTGGTGCCGGGCGGCGAGGTCATGTAGTTCGTGACATCGTCGAAGATGAAGGCCGACTGGCCGCCGCTCGAGTTCGGCTGCGACCACGCGAGCGGGAACGCCATGCCCGAGCCGTCGCCGCGCGCGGTGCCGATCAGGGGGAGCTGCGATGCCGAGATGGCGAAGCCGTTGCCCGGGGTGGTGGCGCCTGGCTCGAGCTGCAGCTTGCAGAGGTACGCGGCGGTCTGGCGGCCGTCGGGAAGCGGGAACCCCTGCACGAAGCCGATGTCGGCGAGCTTGATCGAGCCGGGTGCTGCCGCGACGCGCGCGATGCGGCCGTTGCGCTGGTAGGTGTCGCGGAAGAGGCCCATCGCCTGGTCGGCGACGCCCGGGCGGTGCGACGCGAGCGTGGGCTGCGACAGCGTGGGGCGCATGGAGCCCGTCGAGAGCATCGAGTAGAAGCCGCCCGCGATCGAATGGCAGGGCACCCAGAGCGAGCCCGCGTTGAAGTCGGGCTGGCCCTTCGCGGATGCCGTGCGCGTGACGCCCTTCACGCCCATGAGGTCGGCCGACGAATGGGTGTGGCCCATGCCGATCAGCGCGATGCCGACCGTGAGGATGCCCGACGCGGCGCCCGCGGCGATGCCTGCGGTCAGGTTCACGGCGTGCGGGAAGTTCAGGTTGTCGGGCGCGAGCTTGTCGGCGGCGACGCGCAGCACGAGCAGGTAGACCGCGAACGGCAGCAGCAGTCCGACGCCGTACGAGTAGTCCTGCATCGCGGGGATGTCGAGGAAGATGCCCGTGATGGGCTCCCAGGTCGCGAACGCCAGCGCGCCGGCGCAGATGACGCAGGTGAGGTGCAGCAGCGCGCTGAGCAGGCCTTGGTTCGACCACCAGTAGGCGATCAGGCCGGCGAAGCCGACGACGAGGATGTTGAACACGGTGTCCATCTTGGTTCCTTGCGGTTGATCCGGCGCGGTGCCGCGCCGGGTGCGTCGTGTGTCGTTCGAATCAGCCCTGCTGCGCCGGAGCGGCCTTCGCCTGCGCGGCGGCCTGCTTCGGGGCGAAGACGCGCTGCACTTCCTCGAGGCTGGTGTCGCCCTTGCGGACCTTGAGCAGCGCCGCTTCCTGGAGCTGGATCATCTTGTGCTCGCGCACGGCGCGGGCATACGCGGAGCGGAAGTCGTTCTCGCCGATCAGCCTGCGGCCCTCGTCGTCGAGCGCGAGCACCTCGAAGATGCCCTCCTGCCCGAAGTAGGCGGTGCCGCGGCACACGGGGCAGTCCTCGATGCGGTTCTTGACCTGCACCTTGCCGCTCGGGCGGAAGAGCTCGATCTGCTTGCCCGCGGGAATTCCGAGCTTCTTCGCCTGCTCGGGCGCGGGCGTGAACGGGCTCTTGCAGTTCGGGCACAGCGTGCGCACGAGCCGCTCGTGCACGACCGCCGACAGCGACTTGGCCGCGAGCTTCGGGTCGCCGACGGCCTGCGTCCATGTGGCGACCGCGGCGGCCATGCTGTCGGCAGGCACGAGCACATAGACGAGCGGCGACTGCATGCCCATCAGGGTGGCAGCCTTGGCGGTGCCGGGCTCGCTGATGTCGCCGCACATCACGACATCGGGGTCGCGGCGGATGATCTTGGTGAGCGCGGTGGCGAAGTCCTCGGCGCCGGGCTGCGGCGTGAACACCGCGTGGTCGACGCCCTCGACGCGGGCGAGCATCTCGCGCTCGAGCGTCTTCACATTGCTCGTGTAGGCGTCGTGGCGCGAGATGAGCGCGTAGCCGAGGGTGGTGAGGCCCTGTCCCGCGGGCGCGCTGACCAGGATGACGCCGCGGCGCAGGCCCATGTCCTCGTACTTGCGCAGCGACTCGAGCTGCGCGGGCTCGAGGCCGATCGCGTCGAACGCCTTCACCACGCGCTGGTCGCGGTCGAAGTCGATGCGGATGTTCTGGCCGCCGCTCGACCCGATGCTGGTGACGGTGATGTTGGAGGCGCCCGACTCGCCCTCCATGCGGAAGAAGCCGACCTGCCGGCGGCGGCGGTCCTTCACATCGAGCCCGCCGAGGCGCTTGACCATGTCGATGACCGCGTTCCCGAGCTCGGGGGCCAGCGCGTCGCGCTTCACGCGCACGCCGTCGACGAGCATGCTGACCGCGACGCCGCCCTGCGCGCTCGCGAGGTCGACGCGGCTCGCGCGCGCCTCGAACGGCGCGTCGAGCACCGATTCGGCGGCGAGGTAGACCGCGAGCGCGGGGTCCTCCTTCTGCGGCACGGGCTCGCGCTGCTTGTCGGCGCGCGTGAAGTGCACGGTGGCGGCCTTCTCGGCGCTGGCCTTCTTGCGGGCCTCGATCGCGGCGCTCAGCTTGCCTCCGCCGAGCTTGAACTTCGCGTTCTCAGGCACGCGCTTGTCGCGGAACTTCCAGTAGCCGAACAGCGTTCCGCCGAGGAGCAGCACGGCGATGAACCAGCCGATCCAGAAGATCGGGATGAACACCGCCGCCACGAGCGCCACGACGATCACGCCCGCGTAGGCGGCGTTCCATGCGAGGACGGGCAGGTTGAAGAAGCGCGCGTCCATCTCGAGCTTGGCCGCGAAGCGCGCGAAGGCGATCACGGCCGCGATCAGCAGCAGGGGCTTGGCGACGCTCATCAGGATGAGCGCCTCGGCCAGGATCGCGGGTGCAGGCAGCAGGGTGTCGTGCATGGTTCGTCTCTGTCGGTGCGGTTCGGACGGATCCCGCGGGAGGTTCCGCGCCGCGTGGAGGTTGATTCGCTCCGGGGTGGCCTGCGGCGGCGCGCCGGGGCCTGCGTGGGAGATGCCCGGTTAGGAGATGCCCTTCAGGCGCATCTTGAGCTCCTCGGGCTTCGGGGTGGCCTCGATGGCGATGCGCTGCGAGATGAAGCTGCCTTCGACGAGGCGCACGAGCGCGGTCGTGAAGTCGAGCATGCCTTCGTCGTGGCCCTGCTTGATCAGCTCGAGAAGCTCGCCTTCGCGGCCTTCGAGGATGTACTTCTGCACGCCCGGGGTGTTGATGAGGATCTCGAGCGCGGGGATGCGCGCGATGTGCGCGTGCAGCGTGGGCAGCAGCTTCTGGTAGATGACCGCGCGCAGGTTGTAGCCGAGCAGCTTGCGGATCTGGTCGCGCTCGTTCTCGGGGAAGAGGTCGTAGATGCGGCCGAAGGTCTGCCACGCCGAGCTCGCGTGGATGGTTCCGAACACGAGGTGGCCCGTCTCGGCGGCGCGGATCGCGGCCTCGAAGGTCTCGTAGTCTCGCATTTCGCCGACGAGCACGACATCGGGGTTCTCGCGCACGAGGGCGCGGAGCGCGTCGTTGAAGTTCGTCGCGTCGATGCCGATCTCGCGCTGGTTGATCGTGGCCTTCGCGTCGTTGAAGATGTACTCGATCGGGTCCTCGATCGTGATGATGTGCACCTTCTTGCGCTCGTTCACATACTGGAGCATCGACGCGATCGAGGTCGACTTGCCCGAGCCGGTGACGCCGGAGAAGAGGATCAGGCCCTGCGCGGCCATCGAGATGTCGCCGAGGATCGGCGGCAGGTACAGCTCCTCGAAGCGCTTGATCTGGCTCGTGATGAGACGCGCGGCCAGCGACGGGTTGCCGCGGGCCATGAAGAGGTTGACGCGGAAGCGGCGCTGGGTGGTGCCCTCGGTGTCGCCTTCCTTCTGATAGTCGTAGGCGAAGTCGATCGAGCCGTGGCGGGAGAAGTAGTCGACCTGGTTCGGGTCGAGGATGTCCTTCGCCAGCTGCATCATCAGGTTGGGGGTGACCGTCGCCGTCTCGAGGTCCTTGAGGACGCCTCGGTGGCGGACGCGCGGGCGCAGGCCGCTCTTCACGATCAGGTCGGAGCCCTCGACGCCGATGATGGCCTCGAGCCAGGAGATCCAGGCCTTCTTGCCCTCGCCGGGCGTGGTCCCGCGGTGGTTGATCGACAGTGGGACGAGCAGTTCGTTGCGTACGGCGCCCATGAAGAGCCTCTGTCTGCCTCTCGGGGCCCTGCGGGGGAGGCCGCAGGGCGGGTTGTGCTTTGCCGCGGTCGCGGACGACCCATGCGCGCGGCCCCGCGCGGGAAGCGCGGGAAGCCACGCACCTTACCGCAAACAGGGGTGCGGGGGCAACGCGGCGGGGCGCGGTTCTCGGGCGGGGATTGACGCCATGGGCGCGCCGCCGCAGAATCCAACGATGGAAGCCAAGATCATCCTCGAGGGCATCACATTTGACGATGTCCTCCTGATTCCCGCCCATAGCCGCGTGACGCCCGACCTCGCCGACACGGCGACGCGCCTGACCCGCGGCATCTCGCTCAACATCCCGCTGGTGTCCGCGCCGATGGACACGGTGACCGAGTCGAACCTGGCCCGCGCGCTTGCGCAGGAGGGCGGCATCGGCGTCATCCACAAGAACCTGCCGCCCGATGTGCAGGCGCGCGAGGTCGCGAAGGTGAAGCGCTCGGAGCACGGCGTGGTGGTCGATCCGGTCACGCTGTCGCCGACCGAGACGCTCGCGCGCGCCGCGAAGCTGATGAGCGAGCAGGGCGTGTCGGGATTCCCCGTGACCGAGGACGGCTCGCGCCGCGGGAAGCTGGTCGGCATCCTGACGCGCCGCGACATGAAGTTTCTCGAGGGGAAGGACCTCTCGTCGATTCCCGTCGCCGAGGTGATGACCCGCCAGAACCTGGTGACCGCGTCGCCCGAGGTGAAGCCCGAGGAGGCGGAGCGGCTGATGAGCCGCGCGCGCGTCGAGAAGCTGCTGCTCGTCGACGGCGCGGGCAACCTGCGCGGGCTGATCACCATGCGCGATGTCGAGAATGTGCGCACGCATCCGAGGGCCTGCCGCGACTCGCGCGGGCGACTGCGCGTCGGCGCGGCGATCGGGGTGCGGCAGTTCGAGCGCGTCGAGAAGCTGCTCGCGGCCGAGGTCGATGTGATCGTGATCGATACCGCGCACGGGCACAGCGAGAATGTGCTCGAGACGGTGCGCGAGGTGAAGAAGCGCTACGCGATCGAGGTGATCGCGGGCAATGTGGGCACCGAGAGCGGCGCGAAGGCGCTGATCGATGCGGGCGCGGACGCGGTGAAGGTGGGCAT